>NZ_QSQO01000002.1:0-2216 GCF_003436775.1 Collinsella sp. TF11-5AC | reverse complement strand
AGGATGCACATCGAGAACAGGATCGTCTCGCCCCACAGGGCACCGGAGCCGATGAACATGGTGTAGGGGGCCAGGGCGTACTTCTTGGCGAGCTCCTCGGCGCGCGGCTCGAAGCTCTTGCGGATGTCGACCAGGTGGGTCCAAACGTCCTTGGTCTGCTCGATGAACTTATCGAACTGCGGGAAGCAGCCACGGCGATTGAGCAGGCGCAGGCCGAAGCAGTCGGCGAGGTAGTAGCCCATCTCGCAGCCACCGTTACCATGATCGGAAGCCATCTTGACGCAATTCTCGGCGCCGACAGCCTGGCCGATGGGGCCCTCAGGCTTGGTCATGGCGTAGACGCGAATGCCCTTTTCCTTCATCTTCTTGACGGCCTCGAGGACCTCGGGGGTGGTGCCGGACTCGGAGGCGGTGAGCACGACGGACTTCTCGGTCATGCACTTGTGGCCGGAGACGTTCCACTCGGCGGCGTGGATCAGGTAGACCTCGAGGTCGCGGTCGCCGAACTTGTTCATGAGGTACTCAAGTTGCATGAGCTCGTCCCAGGTGCCGCCGACGCCCATCAGGAACACGGCGTCGTAGCCCTCGTCGGCGACCTTGTCGGCGAGCTCAATCATCTTCTTGCCGGTCTCGTAGACGTTCTTGCCGTCCTCGACGTAGCCCTCCTGGCTAAAGTGCATGATCTCGATCTTCTCGGTTTCCTTCATGGCTTTTCCTTTCTGTCCTGCACGCAACTCTATACATCGCGTTTCTTTTCGATACCAATTATAGACATACACCTAATGTGTTTTTAATACCACTTATCAATCTGCTCCAATCCTCGGTGAACGGTCGAAATTCTCTGGTGAGTGGTATTAAATTAGAATTGAATGTATAGCTAACGCCTCTGGCGCCTCCCTTGTGTGACAAAGAACAGCGTTCCTACCAGCGCAATAATGGTCGATGCCCCAAACAGTACCGTCTGGACACCCAAAGCCTCCGCCAAAAACGGAGCCGCCAGCAGCGGCAGCACGCCGGCGCTCATCAGGCCAAAACGCACAAAGCCGGTAATGCGCCCCAGGTATTTGATGTCAGCGCGCTCCTGAATCAAGATCATCTGCAGCGGTTCCAGGAATCCCCAGGCCAGACCGTTAATCGCCTGACCGATAATCGCGACCCCCAGCATATCGGTGCCCACGTACACCATGGACCCAATGCCCACGGCCATGAGCGCGCCGAGCAGCAATCGCAGGTTGACATGGCGGGCAGAAAGCTTGGTCAGGATGAACGCGCCCACCGAGGAAGTGAGGCCCACGACCGAGGACAGCCAGCCCAGCCAGACGATATCCACGTTGAGCACATCGCGATAGAACAACGACTCCAGCGAATCGAACGCGCCAAACGCAAAGAAGCCCAGAAAGCCCGAGATAAAGATAAGGCGCAGGTCGTGGTCGCGAAACGTAAGTCGCGCGCCCTCGGCCATGCCGCCCAGAATGCCGCCCTTCGGCTTCTCCCCTTTTGCGGGAGCAACACACTCGTGACAGCCCAAGGAGAGCACGGCCGCCACACCCATCATGCCCGCCATGAGCAGATAGACCGATTGCGTGGCAAAACAGCTCACGATGGCACCACCGAGCAGCGGGCCAGCGGTATAGGCGATATTGCTGTAGAACACCATGAGACCGTTCACGCGGGTACGGCCCTCGGTGGTCGACTCTAGGTATCCCGGAAACGCATGCGTACAGGTGTTGATAAAGCCGCCCGCAAGCCCCAAGACGCACGCGGCAAACACAAGCCCGGGGACAGACAACGGCGCCAACCCCACGCCAAGCGATAGCACCGCCGTAATCACGCACGTCACAAACGACGTCCGGCGCGGTCCAAAGCGGTCGATGACCGAGCCCGACACCATATTGCCCGCCGACGTCATAAGATTGCGTACGAGCGTAATGGCAGCAACCAAAAAGGCCGTGCCAGCCAAATCATACGTCGCCGCGCCGATAAGCCCTAAAAAGTACACCGCGTTGTTGGCGCACCATTGCAGGGACTCAATAAGAATCAGCCTGACCTCTGCCGGCGTCAGGCGCATTGCTTCGCGATCCTTCGCGAACATACGAACTCCCTCTATACAAGTAAGGGGATGGAGGGCATAGGCCCGCTCCATCCCCTTACCAGGTTGCAATGACAGTCTATGCAGCCGGGCCCTTACGCCAGCACGCCGAAGAACGCGCCGACGA
>NZ_QSQO01000019.1:337-45040 GCF_003436775.1 Collinsella sp. TF11-5AC | reverse complement strand
GGACCTCGGGACGCTCTTACACCACGTCTGCGCGCGCCACCAACGTGACCGCGCCAGCACCGCCGCGGGTGGGCAAAACTGTAGGGCGCCGTATCGTTCTAAGTCCCGACATGGCGAGAATGACGCGCCCCTGCTCCGGAAAACGGCGAAATCTGACTCGGAACGCTCGCTAGGGATATCCGAAGGCCACCGTTGGCGACGTCGAATCATATGCAGACAACTCGAACTGCAGAATACTCCAAAAAATGCACGGCGCACCCCATAGGACCCATTGCTGCATGGCGGAAAATAGGTCCTCAGCATCCCCCAGATGCATTCCCGAGAAAATCACGTTTGAATTAGCGATGGACACGGCAAACAAAAGGGCCCGAGCGTTGTTTGCTCGGGCCCTTAGCTTGTCTCACGCTAGCGCGCGATGCGCATCTTACTTGCGCTTGCCGCCGCCGTCACCGGGGCGACGGGAGCTGCCGCCGCGCTTGCCACCACGGCTGTTGCCATAGCTGCCACGGTTATCGCGACCGCCGGCACGGCCGCCACGGGAGCCGGTCTGGTTGCCGCCACGCCCGCCACGATAGCCGCCACGACGCTCCTCGCGGGTATCGTCGTAGTTGCGCCAGTCATCGCGACGATCGCGGCTGGCACGCGGGTCACGACGATCGCGCGACTCGTTAGAACGACCAGCGCCGCCGCGGCCGCCATTGCCGCGAGCACCCTCGCGACGCTCGCCGCCGCGGCTACCGCGCTCTTCAAAGCGCTTGCCGCCACGGGACTCGCCGCCGCGGGTGCTACGCTCACCACGGCCTTCGCCGCCACGGCGCTCATTGCGCCCGCCGCGCTCGCCATCGCGACCGGAACGACGACGGTCGCCCGCACCGCGTTTGCCGCCACGCGAACCGCGGCCCTCGTCCTCGCGCTCAACACGGCGACGACCTCCACGGTCCTCGTCCTCACGACGACGGCGGTGTGCCTCGCCCTGGAACTGCTTGGCACGGCGCTCGGCACGGTTGCCGCGCGGGCCCTGCTCAACAGCACCAGCGCGCTCCTCGGCAGCCACCTCGCGAGCCACGCTCTCCACAGCCTCGTCCACGCGAGCCTGAACGCCCTCGCGCACGCGGGTCTTGCCGCCGCGCTTAGGACGGCTCGGACGCTCGCCGTCGCCGCGACGCTCGTCACGACCGCGGTTGGAACGACCGGCCACATCACCGTAATCGTCGCCGTTGCGCTTGCCGTCGCGACGCGCCTGCTCAAGCTTCTTCTTGCTCTTGGACTTGCCTCGCTTGGTCTTCTTCTTCACCTTAAAGGCCGCAGGGTCGCGCTCGGGATCAACCGCGGGCGGATTGGGGCCCACGTGCAGGTCGCCGGCCTCGTAGATGTCGGCGGTCTTGTCCATGAGCTTCTCGATCTCGTAGAACTCATCGACATCCTGCTCGGTCACGAACGTAATGGCCCAGCCCAGCTCGCCGGCGCGGCCCGTACGGCCGATGCGGTGGATATAGTCGGTCGGCTCGGCCGGCACGTCAAAGTTCACGACGTAGCGCACGTCGCTAATGTCGATGCCGCGGGCGAGCACGTCGGTTGCCACCAACACGTCGACGGTACCGTCGCGGAAGGCCGAAAGGGCACGCTCGCGCTGGGCCTGGCTGCGGTTGCCGTGAATCGCGGCGGCCTTGATGCCCTTGCGCTCCAGGCGACGGCAGCAGCTGTCGGCACGGTGCTTGGTGCGCATAAAGACGATAGTGCGCTCCGGGCCCTCCTTCTTGAGGAACTCGGGCAACAGGTTATTCTTGGCCTCGATGGACACCGGGAACACAAACTGGTCGACGGTGTCGGCGGTCGACGTGGCAGGCGCAATCTCCACGCGTGCCGGGTCGCTCACCAGGTCGGTGATCTCGCCCACGGCCTCCTCGTCGAGCGTCGCCGAGAACAGCAGCGTCTGGCGCTCGGCAGGCGTCTCGCGCACAATGCGACGGACGGCGGGCAAAAAGCCCATGTCGAGCATGCGGTCGGCCTCGTCGAGCACCAGCACCTTGACCTCGTCCAGGTGGCAAGCGCCCTGCTCAATCAGATCGACCAGACGGCCCGGCGTGGCGACCAGGATGTCGCAGCCGTACTTGAGGGCCGCGGTCTGGGGCTTGTAGCTCACGCCGCCCACGACGGTCACGGCAACATGGCCCGTAACGTCGGCGATCTTGCTCGCGACCTCGTCAATCTGCTGTGCGAGCTCGCGCGTGGGGGTGATGACGAGCATCACGGGACCGCGGCCGTTGCCCTCGGGCTTTTTAGCACCGCGACGGCGGTTGCGGCCGCTGCGCTCGCGCACAGGCTTGGGCGGAGCGATGTGCTCCAGGTTGTTCATGGTCGGCAGCAAAAAGGCAGCCGTCTTGCCGGTGCCGGTCTGAGCGGCGGCAAGCAGGTCGCGGCCTTCGAGCACCACGGGGATCGAGCCGGCCTGCACGGGCGTCGGCGCCGTGTAGCCCAGGTTCTCGATAGCACGAAGTATCTCGTCCGAAAGTCCCAGCTCGTCAAAGGCGGGCAGGTTCTCGGTAGCGGACTCGACGGCCTGGGCAGCATTGGCCTCATCGGCGGCATCGAAGGCAGCCTGGGTCATGGCCTCGCGGGTCTCGTCCAGGATCTCGGCGTCGGTGACGTCGGATACAGAATTACGCATATGTTGTTGTTCCTTATCTGCACGCGCAATGGGCACGGCATGCGGCCGCGCGGGCGTGCTTGGTAGTGCGCTAATACATACAAAAACGGGTGCGCACAGAGAGGACGTTGCTCAGCACGCTGGCGATCGCTTTGGCAGCCCTATCACGCGCCGTCCAGACGCAGCAGCTCTAAGCGATGGAGCAGATTCGCCGCTGGTTAGTATACCCGTGCATCGCATGCCCCCACGTAAACCACAGATGACGAGGCGGACGCAGCGGACCTGGGCCAATTGTCTCAATCTGTAACAGATACTCAGCAAAAACCGGTCCAGCTGTTATAGATCGAGACAAACTCAAACCTCGCAAAACAAAATCTCGATCTATAACAATTAGAGGTCATTTTCCCTGCTAGATGTTACAGATTGAGATGTTTGGCAGGGACTGCCAACGATTGAGCAGCCGCCCTCATCTGTAATGAAAAGTCATACATTCCAACTATTACTAGACACCCCCAGGGGGTATGGGTGTATAGTATCGGTTGGTTAACAATTCCAACACTAAACTACAGAAAGGAGAAGCCATGGCTCAAGATAAATTCGATGTGGGTGGCATGACGTGCGCCGCCTGCCAGGCGCACGTAGACCGCGCCGTGAGCAAGCTCGACGGCGTCGAGAGCGTCGCGGTCAATCTGCTCGCCGGCTCTATGCTGGTGGACTACGACCCTGCGCAGGTCTCCCCCGACGATATCTGCACCGCCGTCGACCGCGCTGGCTACTCGGCCTCACCCGTCAGCACGGGCACCGACGCCGCCCAAAGCGGCAGTACGCAAGCCAGGTCCGGCGCCGCCCATATGGAGTCGCCGACCAAAAAGTTGGAGGCCGCCGCCTCTGCCATGCGCACCCGCCTCATCGTCTCAATCGTCTTCCTCATCCCGCTGTTCTACATAGGCATGGGGCACATGCTCGGTTGGCCACTGCCCGGCGTCTTCACCGACCACACCCACAGCATGACGCTCGCCCTCACCGAGCTCGTCTTGCTCATCCCCATCGTCCACGTCAACGACGCGTACTTTATCAACGGCTTCAAGTCGCTCGTGCACGGCGCGCCCACCATGGACGCCCTCATCGCCGTCGGCGCCACCGCTTCCATTGCCTGGTCGCTCTACGCCATGTTCATCATGGCCGACCAGCTAGCCGCAGGTCAGGTGCACGAGGCCATGATGACGGGCATGGACAACCTCTATTTTGAGAGCGCGGGCACGATTCTGTCGCTCGTCACCGTGGGCAAATACCTCGAGACGCGCAGCAAGTCCAAGACCGGCGGCGCCATCGAGGCGCTCATCGACTTGGCGCCCAAGACCGCGACCGTCGTTGCCGATGACAGCACCGAGACCACGGTGGACGTCGACAGTATCCTTCCCGGCCAGGTCCTGCGCGTGCGCCCCGGCGAGTCTATCCCCGTCGACGGCGTGGTACTCGAGGGCGCGTCGGCCGTGGACGAGAGTGCGCTCACCGGCGAGTCCATCCCCGTGGAAAAGACCGCCGGCGACACCGTCAACGCCGCCACCGTCAACCGCACCGGTTCGTTTACCTTCCGTGCCACACGCGTGGGCGCCGACACGTCGCTTGCCAAAATCATCCAGCTCGTCGAGGACGCCAACGCCACCAAGGCGCCCATCGCCCGCCTGGCCGACAAGGTCGCCGGCGTGTTTGTGCCCGTGGTGTTCGTGATCTCGGCCGTGACCTTTGCGGTATGGATGGCGCTGACCGGCAGCATAAACGAGGCGCTCACCTCCGCCGTGGCCGTGTTGGTGATCAGCTGCCCGTGCGCACTCGGCCTGGCCACGCCCGTCGCCATTATGGTGGGCACCGGCAAGGGCGCCGAGATGGGCATTCTGTTTAAGAGCGCCGAGGCGCTGGAGAATCTGCGCAACGTGGGCACCGTGGTGCTCGATAAGACCGGCACCGTCACCCGCGGCAAGCCGGCCGTGACCGACATTGTGGTTGCCGTGCGCGCCGACGGCTCGCCCGCCATGAGCGAAAAGTCGCTGCTCAAGCTGGCCGCCGCGTTGGAGCGCTCGAGCGAGCACCCGCTGGCCGAGGCGATTATGGCCGAGTGCGAGGCACGCGGAATTGTCGCGCGCATGGTCGAGGACTTTGCCGCCGTGCCCGGTCGTGGTGTAACGGCGCGCGAGGGGCAGAATGTCATCGCCGCCGGCAACGTACGCCTGATGAACGAGTTGGGCGTTACCGTGCCCGCGGGTCTTACCGAGCAATTTGCCGCCGAGGGCAAAACACCGCTGTTCTTTGCCAAGAACGGCGAGCTTGTCGGCACCATCGCCGTGGCTGACGAGGTCAAAGAGACGAGCGCCGGGGCCATCGCCGCGCTCCGCAAGCTCGGCGTCGACGTGCGCATGCTCACCGGCGACAACCGCGTGACGGCCGAGGCTATCGCCCGCCGCGTGGGACTCACCAGCGAACAGGTCATCGCCGACGTCCTCCCCGCCGACAAGGAACGCCACGTGCGCGAACTGCAGGATGCGGGCGGCAAGGTCGCCATGGTGGGCGACGGCATCAACGACTCCCCCGCCCTGGCGCGCGCCGACGTGGGCCTTGCGATCGGCACCGGCGCCGACATCGCCAAGGAGGGCGCCGACGTGGTACTCATGCGCAGCGACCTCATGGATGTTGCGCGCGCCATCGAGCTTTCGCGCGCCACGATCCGCAACATCAAGCAGGACCTGTTCTGGGCGCTGTTCTACAACGGCATCGGCATTCCGCTGGCGGCAGGCGTGTTCTTCCCCCTCACCGGTTGGCAGCTCTCGCCGATGTTCGGCGCCGCGGCCATGAGCCTGTCGAGCGTGTGCGTCGTAAGCAATGCGCTGCGCCTACGAACCTTTAAGCCTAAAGTGGCAAAATAGGTTCACCCTTAAGTCCATTTAGAACGGGTTTTCCAGGTGCCCGAGATTGACCTGAAAGAGGAGCGACGCGTACTTTGGTACGCGAGCGACGGCTTGAAGGCCAAGGTCGGGTGCCTGGGAAAGCCGACACAACAGAGAGGAATACCGATGCGATACACAATCAAGACTTCCGGCCTCATGTGCGGCCACTGCGACGCCACCGTCGAGACGGCGTTGCTCAACGTTGCCGGCGTGACCGACGCCGACGCCGATCACGAGACCCAGACCGTCCAGGTTGAGTGCGCCGACACCGTGACCGCCGAGCAGCTCGCTGCCGCCGTCGAGGGCGCCGGCGAGAAGTTCCACGCCCTGTCCGTGACCGCCGCGTAGCAGCTACCAGAAGCATTCGACCCCATCGACCAGAAACGAGGACCCGCCATGATGGCAGACCACAAATCGGTGACCCGCATGCTCAAGACGGCACGCGGCCAGATCGACGGCATCTTGCGGATGGTCGATGAGGACCGCTACTGCGTCGATATTTCCACGCAGCTCATGGCAACGCAGGCGCTCATTGCGCGCATCAACGCCGACGTGCTCAAGGCGCATATCGAGGGCTGCGTGACTTCGGCAATCGAATCGGGCGACGAAGACCTCAAGGCCGCCAAGCTCGCCGAGATCGAACGCGTCGTCGACAAGCTCTCCAAGTAATTGGGGCATTGGGGACGGACTGCTTTGCACCTTCTTGGTGCATCGGGGACAGGTATGTTTGCACCACCTTGGTGCAGATTGACCTGTCCCCCTTGCTCTAAATCGGGTATAAAGGCGTGCAGCATATCGAACGAAAGGCAATTTGCATGAATGACTTTATGAAGGGCCGCAATGGCGCCGATGAGCTCACCATCGTTATGGGCTTTGTCGGCATCGTCATCGCGATGATCGGATCGATAGCCCATATCCAGTGGCTCAGCTGGATTGCCATCGCCGTAATCGTGATTGGCGTGCTGCGCGGCCTGTCCAAAAATATCGATGCACGTCGCAAGGAAAACGCGGCCTTTGTCGCCGCGACCGCTAACGTCCCCGGCCTGGGCAAGTTCGTAGCGAGCTTGGGTAGCGGCACCGCGGCTGCCAACGCCTCGCGCACGGCCGGTACCAGCAAGGAAGACTTTGAGCGTGCCAAGCGCACGGCCAAGAAGATGTGGAAGGGTCGCAAGACCACAGCATACCTCAAGTGCCCCAACTGCGGCCAGATGCTCTCCGTCCCCAAGGGCAAAGGCAAGATCCGCGTCACCTGCCCCAAGTGCCACGCCAAGATGGAAACCCGCTCCTAGCGCCCGCACGCGGGACAAATTAATCAGGTTTGTTTGTCCCAAATCTTAAGTATTTGTTCGATAAAAAAGCCGAGGCCTCGTGTTGAGACCTCGGCTTTTTGCATGCGGCAACGGAGCTGCCCCTTTGTCACATCTACGCCACACCGTCGCGGGCGAGCTCCTCAGCCAGCGCTTCGGCAGGCATGGCCATAATCGCGTCGAGCTCGGCGTCCACCTCGGGAATACGCTTCACCTTGAGTTTGCGCACCAGATCACCACGGCACATCACGTACGTCGGCTCACGCAGTGCGCACAGATCATCGAGCGGGTTCTTGCGCGTTACCAAGATATCGGCAGCCTTGCCGCACTCGATCGTACCGGTCTCGCCGCCCAGCCCCAGCAGCTCGGCATTGATCTGCGTAGCCGTATGCAGCGCAAAGGCGTTGCTCACGCCCACGTACTTGGCAAAAAAGGCAACCTCACGCCACATGTCGTACTGCGTCACAAACGGGCAGCTCGAGTCCGTGCCCAGGCCCACCTTAACGCCAGCTTCCAGTGCGGCACGGGCGCTCTCGATGATGCCCGAACACACAATGTCGCCGTTCTTCTTTTGCGTGTCGGTCGAATGGGTCTTCTCCGGATCGAGCAGCACAAACGGCAGCGCGGGGCTGATAGTGCAGGTAACGCTGGGCGCACGCCCCTCAAGCTGCGTGCCCGCGGCGCCGCGGTACAGTTCCAAGATCTCGGGAGTCATCGGGGCACCGTGCTCGATCGTATCGACGCCGGCCTCAAGCGCGGCCTTCACGCCCTCGGTGCTCTCGACATGAGCCATAACCGGCAGGCCCACCTCGTGCGCAGCCTTGCACGCCGCCGCGGCAACCTCGACCGGCATGCGCAGCACGCCCGGCTCACCTACTTCGGTCGCGTCGAACACGCCGCCCGTCACGAACAGCTTGATGACGTCGGCACCGCGCGCATACAAGTCACGCACTTGTTCGGCCGCCTCATCGGGGGTATCGGCGACCTGCGCGAACAGCCCCGCACCGTGACCGCCCGGCACCGTGACACCCGTTCCCGGCGCCACCAGACGCGGACCCTGATACTTGCCGGCGTCGATAGCGTTGCGCACGGCAATATCGGCAAACAGCGGGTCACCCGCACCGCGCACCGTGGTCACGCCGCTTGCCAACTGCTGCTGGGCGCTGCCCTTAAGAATATGGCGCACGATGGCGCGCCCCACGGGATTATCGAGCTTCTTCATCAGCGCGCCCGCATCGCCGGCCGAGACAGGCTTGCCCGAGCCGCACAGGTGCACATGCATATTGATGAGGCCGGGCATGAGGTACGCGCCGGCCAGGTCGATGACCTCGGCACCTGCAGGCGCCTGCGCCACAGCACTCGGCCCCACCCACGTGATGACACCGCGCTCAACGGCCACGGCCATATCGGGTTGCGGCTCCATATGCTCCGAGCCATCCAGGACGGTCGCATTGATAAACAACGTGGAACGATCGGCAGACGCCATATCGAGCTCCTCCCTCACGAGCAACTTGAACATTTGTCCATTATCACCCAGTGCGGCAGGGTTGCTGCGGACATATCGGTTAACGGAGAAAGGATGAGACACGGAGAACGGAATGCATTGCAGTCCCATCCCAGCGACATCCGGGAAATGTCTAGATCTGTAACAGGTAGACCGGGTTTTAGCAGCCAGATGTTACAGATCGAGATCTTTCGGCACCGCGTCCAACCTTTGTCTCAATCTGTAACAAGTAGACAGGTTTTCGGCCTCTAGATGTTACAGATCGAGATATTTTAGCGGCAGCCAACCTTCTGTCTCGATCTGTAACAGTTGCGAGGCCAAACGGCCCCTTGTTGTTACAGATCGAGACAAACTCGGCAGGAACAACCACATCCGCGTCAGTTACACCCCTCAGCGCCCATACCACTGCCGCCTCCACTGCTCAGCCAAATCGGCCCGCTGTGGAATTCCCGCCAGTCTCATCTTTTCAGCCAGGTTCCCCGGGTTCTTGAGTTCATCAAACGTAAACCGAAGCACCTTGTGTCCGAGCATCGTCAGATGAGACTCTCGCTGACGTTCTGCCACGAATGGGTCAACCGACTCCCGACCCTCGCCGCTCTGCAAGGTGTACTTCCCCTTTCCGTCGAGCTCGCCGATGACACACGTCCCGTCCTCGAGCCGCCAAAAATAGTCGACGCGAAACACCTGGCTCGGATCGAGCGGGTCGCGAAACTCCACCTGCAGCTCCGGAACCGGAAAGCCGTACGCAATAAAGAATGCTCGGAACCGAGACTCGCCGCCGTTTTCAGACAGCCCGTCCGCATACGACGCAATCACCTGTGCCCTGCGATACCCTCGCCTGCCCTCGCAATCGGCGCGGAGGCGCTCGCACAAATCCCCACGTGATACGCCTTTCGCCCGCAGTGCAGAATCGGCAATCGCCAACCCATAGGAGAACGGCGCACGCAGTAGGCAATCCTCCACCGTGCGCCAAAACGACGTCACCCGCACGCCATCAACATGCTCGAGTGCGCCCGCCATCTGCGGACGCAACAACCTGCACCCGCCGCTCAACGTCACCGAACAACCCGTCTTAACAAGAAAACGCGACCCAAGCAGATCATTCGGCACCTCCAGACCCCACAAAAGCGCCGCGTCATAGCCCCAAAACGCCCAATCGGGATGAAACTCTGCAAGCCCTTTGATGGTACGCAGCGTTCGCTCCGCCGGCGTCAGCACACCCCAATCATGTTGAAAGCAGAACAAATACGGCTCGGGCTCCGCAATGTCATCGGTTCCCACATGGCGCCGCAGCCACATGAGCTCGGCATTGTCATGCGTTGCGAGCAGCGCACCTTGCTCGGTCGCCTCCGTGAGTCGCGCGAGCATCCTATTCCGCGCCAACGTGTTGCGAGTCGTATGTTTGTGTTTGAGAACGGTATTAGGCACTTCCATCACCACCACATCGGACAAATGGACCATCGTCACCGTTGCCTCCGCTGATAAATGTCTTGATCTGTAACAGGAAGACCGATTTTTGGACTGTAGATGTTACAGATTGAGACATTCCCCCAGCCAGGTGCCAAACGTCTCGATCTGTAACAGTTAGACGTTCTCCAGGCCCCTAAACGTTACAGATTTAGACAAACCAGCGGCGCCCAAGCATTCGTCTCGATCTGTAACAGGTAGACCGGTGTTTTGCCCCCAAACGTTACAGATCGAGACAAAAAGGCAAAAGGCAAGGCAGGCGACAACTACCCATCCCCTACTCCCACTCCTGCTCGTAGATGTTGAGCGACTTTACGTACCGCCCCTGGGCGCCCATGATGTCGCGGACCAGACGCAAGAAGAAGCAGATGCACGAGGTGTCAAAGCCGTCCTGCAGGTCCTCCGGATGCACCGCACCCGGCCCATCGACCGCCGTATCGCTCAGCCGCGCGATGTCATACAGGTAGAGCTGTCCCGCCGTAAGCCAGACATCGTCGACGCAGGCGAGGCGCACCGCAATCGCGCCGTCACTCCAGTGCTCCTTCTGCACGATATGCGAATCGTAGACATCAAAGCGATGATCGGTGCGCGTGTCCTTCAGCGCGACCATACCAGTCGCAGGATCCTTGTCCAAAATGCCAAAGCGCGAGAAGTACTGCGTGTCGCGCACCTGCTTAAGTCGCCCAAGCGAGGCAGGAGAAATTGACGCTGGCGGCTCATCCACATATAGCTCAAGCAGCGTCTTGCCATGGCGATAGGGGCGCTCAAACAGCAGCCAATCGGTAAACGCCATGTTGTAGGCCATGATTTCGTTTTGAGAAGGTTCCTCGCAATAGCTGAGCCACGGATCGACGATAATCTCGAACTGCTCGCGCGCCGGCTCCAGGAATTGAAACTTCCGCAGCATCCAAAAGTGAGCCATGTCAGCAATATCGTTGCCGACGGCCTCGGCCAGCTGCGCTCGATCAAAAACTTGGTCAGTCATGGCATCCTCCTCAAACTGATGGACCTCAATTTGAGCTTACGAGGAGGGTGGGCAGCCACGACCAGCGCGGACAAAATAGGCCTCCGACTGCAAACCAGATGCTGACCAAACACCTGACGAAAAGCTTGACCGAAAATGCGCGCCGCAACAAAACCGCAGGTAAACATCGACGGCCAACCCGCCCTTTTGAGCCAGATGCCCGCAGCCACCACAGAAACAACAGGTGACCACAGCCCAAGAAGTCGACAAATGAACACCCGCACGTCGACAAACGAGCAAATTGCTCGCAAAGAGTGTCCCCAACGACTAGACAAAAAAATGGCTAGTCATTGGGGACGTTCTTAAATGACTACTTTACAGCTCCAGCGCCTCGGCGACTTCGGCTGCGCAGGCCAGGGCATCGGCCATGGCACTCACCACGAGCGAGCTGCCGTTGCGGGCATCACCCGCCACATACACCGGCGCGGCATCCGCGGCGACGCCCTCCGTGCGAGCCGCGAGATGCGAGCCCTCGGCAGCCATCACCGGCAGCGGACGACCAGCGGTGGCAACAGGCACGCTCACCGCATCGAACACACCGTACTCCGGACCCGTAAAGCCGCAGGCGATGAGCACCAGCTGCGCCGGCACCTCGTGCTCGGAGCCCGCGATGCGCTCGGGCTTTCCCGCCGACCAGTCCAGATCGACCACGCGCAGACCCGCAGCCGCACCCTTCTTGTCCAGCAGCACCTCGAGCGTATCCACGCCCCAGGCGCGCATCTCGCCACCCATCGCAGCAATAGCCTCCTGCTGGCCATAGTCGGCCTTCTTCACATTGGGCCACTGCGGCCAGGGGTTGCTCGCCGCGCGCTTATCGGGCGCAGCCGGCAAGAACTCAAACTGGCGCACGCTGCGCGCGCCCTGACGCACGGCAGTACCCACGCAGTCGTTGCCCGTATCGCCACCGCCAATAACCACGACGTCCAGGCCGCGTGCGTTCACCGCGGGCTCGCCGCCATCGAGCACCGAGACGGTCGAAGCCGTCAGATAGTCCACGGCATACACCACGCCGGGCGCATCGATGTTCGCAGCCGAAAGCCCGCGCGGGGCACGGGCGCCGGCAGCCACCACGACGGCGTCAAAGTCGTCGAGCCTGGCGGTAACCTTGGGATCGCTCACGTCGGCACCAAGCTCAAACACAATGCCCAGCTCACGCATGAGCGCTACACGGCGCTCGACCACAGACTTCTCGAGCTTCATGTTGGGAATGCCGTACATGAGTAGGCCGCCGGGGCGGTCGTCGCGCTCAAACACCGTCACGCAGGCACCGCGACGTGCAAGCTCCCATGCTGCCACCAGGCCAGCCGGGCCGGAACCAACCACGGCGACCGAGGGCGCGTCCTCCCCTGCCGGCTCAAAGCGACGTGGGCCGCCGTTGGCCCACTCATGGTCGCTTATCGCACGCTCGTTATCGTGAATCGTCGTGGGTTGGCCGTCGACCGAGCCCAGGTTGCACGCGGCCTCGCACAGTGCCGGGCACACGCGGCTCGTGAACTCAGGCATGGGCGAGGTGAGCGACAGGCGCTCGGCAGCCTCATCCCAGCGGCCGCGGTACACCAGCTCGTTCCACTCGGGAATCAAGTTGTGCAGCGGGCAGCCGCTCGGACGTGCCTTGCCAAAGCTCGCGCCCATCTGGCAAAACGCCACGCCGCACATCATGCAGCGGCTCGCCTGGGCGCGACGTGCGTCGTCGTCGAGCTCCACGTACAGCGGATCGAAATCACGGCTGCGCTCCTCCACGGGGCGAAGCTCGTGGGTCACGCGATCGATATCAAGAAAAGCACCGGGCTTACCCATGGCACTTACGCCTCCTTCTTGGTCGAAGCAACAGAGCTGGCGTCCACGGACGCAGCACCCGCAGCACCGCCCGCAATATCGAAGCGAGCGACATCCGCGGCGCTCGCGCGACCGGTCACAATGTCAAACGCCAGCTCCTCTGCCTGCGCATGTGTCTTGCCGGCAGCCTCGCTCGCGGCGACAATCGCCAGCACACGCTCGTACTCGGTCGGAATGACCTTCACAAAGTGCTTGCTCATCGTCTCAAAGCTGTAGAGCAGCTTGATGCCGCGCGGGCTCTGCGTCGCGTCCACGTGCTCCTGGATGAGCTCGCGAATCTGCGCCAGCTCGCCGGCAGTCGGGGCCTTGAGCTCAACGCTCTCGTGGTTCACGCGGGCATCGAGCGTGCCGTACTGGTCAAAGACATAAGCCACGCCACCCGTCATGCCGGCAGCGAAGTTCTGCCCGACCTCGCCCAGGATGAGCGCCAGGCCACCCGTCATGTACTCGCAACCGTGGTTGCCGCAACCCTCGACCACCACGGTGGCACCGGAGTTGCGTACGCCAAAGCGCTGGCCGGCCAGGCCGTTGATGAAGCCACGGCCGCTCGTGGCGCCAAAGAACGCAACGTTGCCCACGATGATGTTTTCGTCGAACTTATAGGTCGCATGCGGGTTGGGGCGCACCGACACCTCGCCGCCCGAAAGGCCCTTGCCAAAGTAGTCGTTGGCGTCGCCGCACACGTTGAGCGTAATGCCGCGCGGCAGGAAGGCGCCAAAGCTCTGACCGGCCGATCCATCGCAATCGATGGTGATGGAGCCGACGGGCAGGCCCTCGGGATGTGCCTTGGTCACCGCGTTACCCAGGATGGTGCCCACGCAACGGTTGACGTTGGCGATATCGGCGCGGAAGCGAATCGGGCGCAGGTGCGCGCGGGCGTCGGCCGTGTAGGGCACGAACAGCGTGGAGTCGAGCGTCTTGTCGAGCTCGCTGTCCGCGGCCATCTGGGGCAGGAAGTGACGGCCGTCGGCACCCGGAATATGGGCACCGAACTCGCAGGTCACGCTTGCCAACACGGGCGACAGATCGAGCAGGTTGGCCTTGCGGTTGCCCGGGACCTCGATCTGGCGCAAGCACTCGGGATGGCCGACCATCTCGTCGACGGTGCGGAAGCCTAGGCTCGCCATGACCTCGCGCAGTTGCTCGGCAACAAAGAGCATAAAGTGCTCGACGTGCTCGGGCTTGCCGCGGAAGCCGCGACGCAGGCGACAGTTTTGCGTGGCGATGCCGGCGGGGCAGGTATCCTGCTGGCAGTCGCGCTGCATGAGGCAGCCCATCGAGATGAGCGGCATGGTCGCAAAGCCAAACTCCTCGGCGCCCAACAGGCAGGCAACGGCGACATCGGTACCGTCCATGAGCTTGCCGTCGGCCTCGAGCACCACGCGCGAGCGCAGGCCGTTTTGCAGCAGCGTCTGTTGAGCCTCGGCAAGACCGAGCTCCAGCGGCAGACCGGCGTGCCAGATAGAGTCGCGCGCAGCGGCACCCGAGCCGCCGTTGTGGCCGCTGATCAAGATCTTGTCGGCAGCGCCCTTGGCCACACCGGTTGCGATGGTGCCGACGCCGGCCTCGCTGACCAGCTTGACCGACACGCGCGCGCCGGGGTTGGCATTCTTAAGGTCAAAGATCAGCTCTGCCAGGTCCTCGATGGAGTAGATGTCGTGGTGCGGCGGAGGCGAGATCAGGCCGATGCCGGGCGTGGACTGACGGACCTCGGCAATCCAGGGGTAGACCTTCTTGCCGGGCAGGTGGCCACCCTCGCCGGGCTTGGCGCCCTGGGCCATCTTGATCTGAATCTCGAAGGCGCTGCACAGGTAGCGGCTCGTCACGCCAAAGCGCGCACTTGCCACCTGCTTGATCGCGGAGTTCTTGGAATCACCGTTAGCCAGCGGGGTCTCGCGACGCGGATCCTCACCGCCCTCGCCGGAGTTGGAACGGCCGTGCAGGCGGTTCATGGCGATGGCCATGCACTCGTGTGCTTCCTTGCTGATGGAGCCGTACGACATGGCGCCGGTGTTAAAGCGGCGGACGATGTTGAGCGCGGGCTCGACCTCGTCGAGCGAAACCGGCGTGCGGCCGCTGGCATCAAAGTCGAGCAAGTCGCGCAGACGCACGGCACGGCCGGTGCGGTGCAGGCGGGCGCTGTACTCCTTAAAGGTGTCGTAGCTGTCCTCACGGCAGGCGGTCTGCAGCAAGTAGACAGTCTGCGGATCGATGAGGTGATCCTCGCCGCCGAGCGGGCGCCACTTGGTCAGACCCAGTGTGGGCAGCTGATCGGGAGCCGGGCTCTTAAGGATAGCGAGCGCGGCGTCGTAGCGCTCGTTTTGCTCGCACTCAACGTCCTCGACACCCATACCGCCCACACGGCTCACCGTGCCGGCGAAGTACGCGTTGACGAACTCCGGCGTAAAGCCCACGGCCTCGAAGATCTGCGCCGAATGGTAGCTCTGCACCGTGGAGATGCCCATCTTAGACATGATGGAAACGATGCCGGCGGTCGCAGCCTTGTTGTAGTTGGCGATGCCCTGCTCGACCGTCACGTCCAGGTCGCCGCGTGCCGCCAGATCGCGGATGCACGCATGTGCGTTGTACGGATAGATGCCGCTCGCGGAGTAGCCCACCAGTGCCGCAAAGTCGTGCGGGGACACGGCGTCGCCGCACTCCACCACGATGTCGGCAAAGGTACGCACGCCAGCGCGAATCAGGTGGTTGTGCACACAGCCCACGGCGAGCAGCGACGGCACGGGCACCTCGCCCGCAGCGGCACGATCGCTCAACACCACAATGTTCACGCCGTCGCGGACCGCAGCCTCAACGTCCTCGGCAAGCTGTTTGAGCGCAGCCTGCAGCGCGCCCTCGCCGGCATCGCGGCGGTAGACGGCACGGAAACGACGGGTCTTAAAGCCAACACGGTCGATGGCACAGATATGCTCGAGCTCTTCCTCGTTGAGCAATGGGCGCTCCAAGCGCACCAGCTGACAGGCCGTGCGGGAATCCTCGAGCAGGTTGCCGTGGTTGCCCAGGTAGAGCGTGGTCGAAGTCACCATGTGCTCGCGCAGGGCATCGATCGGAGGATTCGTGACCTGAGCGAACAGCTGATAGAAGTAGTCAAAGAACGAACGCGTCTTCTTGGACAGGCAGGCCAACGGCGCATCGATACCCATCGAGGCGAGCGGGGCCTTGCCCTGCTGGGCCATGGGGCGCACGACCTCGTCAACATCATCCCAGTGATAGCCGAGCTTGGCCATGCGCACGGCGGCGGGCACCTCGGCATCCTCGGCGGGCGCGGGCGCGGCGGGCTCATCGAGCGCGTCGACGGTCAGTGTCTCCTCGGCAATCCAGTCGCGGTAGGGCTTCTCCTTGGCATAGCGGGCGCGCAGCTCGTCGTTGTAGATCACGCGGCCGCGGGCAAAATCGACCTCGAGCATCTGGCCCGGTCCCAGGCAGCCGCTCGTCAGGATGTTCTCGGGGCTCACCTCGATGGTGCCCACCTCGCTTGCCAGCATAAAGCGGCCATCGCGCGTCACGTAGTAGCGGGCGGGGCGCAAGCCGTTGCGGTCGAGGGCGGCGCCCAGCGTGCGACCGTCGGTAAAGGCGATGGCCGCCGGGCCGTCCCAGGGCTCCATGAGCATGGACTGGTAAGCGTCGTAGGCGCGGCGCTCCTCACTCAGGCTATCGTTGTGGTCCCACGGCTCGGGCAGCAACATGGACGCGGCACGCGTGAGCGGGCGACCGTTCATGACCAAGAATTCGAGCACGTTGTCCAGAATCGCGGAGTCGGAACCCTCGCGGTTGATGATGGGCATCACGCGCTCAAGATCGTGCTGCAGCACGGGGCTGTACAGGTTGGGTTCGCGGGCGCGAATCCAGTTGACGTTGCCCTTGAGGGTGTTGATCTCGCCGTTATGGATGATAAAGCGGTTGGGGTGCGCACGCTCCCAGCTGGGCGTGGTGTTGGTGGAGTAGCGCGAGTGGACGAGCGCCACGGCCGTTTTGACGGCGGCGTCGTTGAGGTCGATGAAGAAGCGGCGCATCTGCGTGGCGACCAGCATGCCCTTGTACACGATGGTGCGCGAGCTCATGGAGCACACGTAGAAGATCTTGTCTCGCAGGGCAAACTCGGCATCGGCCTTCTTTTCGATGGTGCGGCGGCACACGTACAGGCGACGCTCAAAGGCATCGCCGGCGGGCGTGTCGTCCGGACGGCCCAGGAAGGCCTGCAGGATAGTGGGCATGCAGGCGCGGGCCGTCTCGCCCAGGTCGTGCGGGTCGACGGGCACCTCGCGCCAAAAGAGCAGCGGCACGCCGGCCTCGGCACAGCCCTCCTCAAACACGCGGCGGGCATCCTCTACGCCCTTGTCGTCCTGCGGGAAGAACAGCATGGCCACGCCATAGTCGCCCTCTGCCGGCAGAATCTGACCGCACTTTTGAGCCTCTTTACGGAAAAAGTGATGCGGAACCTGGAACAGGATGCCAGCGCCATCGCCGGTATTCTTCTCGAGTCCCGTGCCGCCGCGGTGCTCCAAGTTGACCAGAATGGACAGTGCGTCGTCCAGAATCTGGTGATGGCGCTCACCGTTGATATCGGCAAGCGCGCCGATGCCACATGCATCGTGGTCGAATTCGGGGCGATAAAGGCCCTGCTGCTGAGCGGAATCTGCCTGCATCGCGATCCTCCCCTAGATATTTAGACAGTCAGTTGAATAGGCATAGTAGGAGCATCGTCGGCCCGTTGTGTTTCCCACCCGTTTCGAAACAATCGCGTAACGCACGCCCTACGAGTGGACACCGCCGACCTCAAGGGCGAAAACATAGGCCCCAAGTTCGGCCTGCAAACTCACCTCTTCAAACATCTCAATCTGTAACAGTAAGACCCAATTTCGACGACTAACTGTTACAGATTGAGATGTTTTCGAGAGACGGTTCCAAATGTCTCAATCTGTAACATGAAGGGCCGGTTTTTGCAGCTAACTGTTACAGATCGAGATTTTCCATAGGACCATTTCTTCCTGTCTCGATCTGTAACACCTAGGCCCAATTTCCATCCCTAGTTGTTACAGATCGAGACATTTCGGCAGCCCCCCTTCACCATCCCATTCAAATAGAACAATTTTGTTAGTCTTGGTTAACTTTCAAGCTTAAAACGGGTATCCTTTGCGGCGTCAAGCAAACGGCACGCACACCGTGCCAGATCAAGGAGGCCCCTATGGCGCACCAAGCAGACCAGCAGACGATGCAACTCGTCCTTATCCGTCACGGAGAGTCCGAGTGGAACAAGCTCAACCTGTTCACCGGCTGGACCGATGTTGAGCTCACCGACACGGGCCGCGAAGAAGCCGCAGCAGGCGGTCGAGCCCTCAAAGAAGCGGGCTTCGACTTCGACGTCTGCTACACCTCGCGTCTCAAGCGCGCAATTCACACCCTCGACATCGTGCTCGGCCAAATGGATCGCGAGTGGTTGCCCGTCATCAAATCCTGGAAGCTCAACGAGCGCCACTACGGAGCGTTGCAGGGTCTCAACAAGGCCGATGCCGCAGCGGAGCACGGCGACGAGCAGGTGCTCATCTGGCGCCGCTCCTTCGATGTCTGCCCGCCGGCACTCGAGCCGGACGACGCGCGCGATCCCCACACCCAGGAGCAATACCGTGATGTCGCGCCCGATCAGCTGCCCTATACCGAGTGCCTCAAGGACACGATCGCCCGCGCCTGGCCTTATTTCGAAGACGAGATTCGCCCCCAGATGCTCGCCGGCAAGCGCGTACTCATCGCCGCACACGGCAACTCCCTGCGCTCACTCGTCATGAAGCTCGAGCACCTCACGCCCGAGGAGATCCTCAAGGTCAACATCCCCACCGGCGTGCCGCTCGTCTACAACTTCGACACCGATTTCAACGTCCTCGACAAGCGCTACATCGGCGACCCGGCGACCATCGCCGCCAAGATCGACGCCGTGGCCAACCAGGGCAAAGCGCACAAGTAGCCCCAACCCAAATCCGACGCGTGGTGCCGCACGACCCAGATGCGACGTCACGCCGCCCATACGCAGGAGCGCACCATGCTCAACCATCTCAAACAACACTTTGGCTCCCGACGCACCGGTGGTCACGGAGGCCTAGACATTGCGCGGCATATCGGCCCCGGGCTGCTCGTGACCGTCGGCTTTATCGACCCGGGCAACTGGGCCTCCAATATGGCCGCGGGCTCGCAGTTTGGCTACGCGCTGCTGTGGATCGTCACGCTGTCCACGATTATGCTCATTGTGCTGCAGCACAACGCGGCGCACCTGGGTATCGCCACGGGCGCCTGCCTTGCCGAGGCCACGACACGTTACCTCCCCCGCTTCGTTGGACGCACGGTACTCGCCAGTGCCTATCTCGCGACTGTCGCCACCGCCATGGCCGAAGTCCTGGGTGGCGCGATTGCCCTTCAAATGCTCTTTGGGCTGCCCGTGCGCGCGGGCTGCGTCATCGTGGCGGCAGTATCGATGGCGATGCTCATGACGAACTCCTACAAGCATGCCGAACGCTGGATCATCGCCTTCGTAGGCGTGGTAGGACTCTCGTTTTTGGCCGAGCTTGCACTAGTCAAGGTCGACTGGCCGCAAGCCGCCGCAAGCTGGATCACGCCTAGTATGCCCACTGGCTCTGCCGCGATTATCGTGAGCGTTCTGGGTGCGGTCGTTATGCCACACAACCTTTTTCTGCACTCCGAGGTCATCCAATCCATGCACTTCGAAGGCCAAGGCGAGCAGGTTATCGAAGAACGCCTGCGCTACGAGCTCTTCGACACGCTCTTTTCGATGGGCGTGGGCTGGGCAATCAACTCGGCCATGGTCATCCTTGCCGCAACGACCTTCTTTGCGCACGGCATGGTCGTAGACGACCTCGCCGTCGCAGCGGCCACGCTCTCCCCCATCTTGGGCCCGGCGAGCTCGACCATCTTTGCGGTAGCGCTGCTGTTTGCGGGCCTCTCGAGTAGTGTGACGGCGGGCATGGCGGCGGGCACCATCACCGCGGGCATGTTCGACGAGGAATACGACATCCACGACCGACATTCCTCGATCGGGGTGGCGGCCTGTTTCGTCGGCGCAGTGACGGCGTGCCTGGTCGTCCCAAATCCTTTTGAAGGTCTCATCTGGAGTCAGGCGCTGCTGTCGCTTCAGCTGCCGATTACGGTCTTTGTGCTCATACGGCTCACCAGCTCACGCCGCGTCATGGGCAAATATGCCAATTCGCGCCCGCTCAACGCGCTGCTCGTAGGGATCGGTGCCATCGTGACGATTCTCGATGTCGTGTTGTTGACAGGGATGTAATGGGGCGGGGCACCTACTCAGGCAAACGTCTCGATCTGTAACATCTAGACCCGCTTTCGATGTCT
Source organism: Collinsella sp. TF11-5AC (assembly GCF_003436775.1). Taxonomy (NCBI): domain Bacteria; kingdom Bacillati; phylum Actinomycetota; class Coriobacteriia; order Coriobacteriales; family Coriobacteriaceae; genus Collinsella; species Collinsella sp. TF11-5AC. The sequence continues at coordinate 24,939 of NZ_QSQO01000019.1, read as the reverse complement.
AGATGTTACAGATTGAGATCTTCTGCCGGACGGTTTTGGTTTGTCTCGATATGTAACAAGTGGGCCCAATTTCCACCGTTAGATGTTACAGATTGAGACAAAAGGTCGGCCGGACTCACGACGGACAGGATCGACTAACAGCAGCCGTGATCCCTTGGGGGCGGAGGAAAAGGGCCCCGGCCGAGAATTCGACCGAGGCCCTTGGACAGAGCTATGTTCGGCTTTCGCCGTGTGTCTGCGAGCTACTCCTCGACGAGCTCAAACTGATCGGGACCGACGCCGCACACCGGGCACACATAATCCTCGGGCAGCTCGGGCGTATCGACCTCAACCTCGTAACCGCAAACGACGCACACGAACTTATACGTCTTCTTCTCCTCAGCCATGATGTTCTCCTCTCGAACGCGACTGGTGATGTACTTCATTTATCAGTATAAATTCTCAATAATATAATGCAAGTATTTTTAAAACATTTCTAGCCTTGATACGAGGACGCCTTCGGAGGCGTCTTGCCCTTCAGGACCTTATGGTAGTAATCGTAGGTGAGCGGCGTCTCGTCACTCAAGCGCTCGGCATCCTCGACCTCGCCGATAAACAGTAGATGCGTGCCAACATCCACAGTGTCGATCAAATGGCAGCTAAACAGGGCCGCCGCGTGCTCGGGCACATAGGGCATGCCCAGTGCGGTCTCGCGCGTCTCGTACTTGGCAAATTTGTCATAGTCGCTGCTGGTACGGAAGCCAAAGTTGCCAATGTAGAGCATATCGGCCGTCTGGTCGATCACCGTCAGTGCAAAGGCCTTGGCAGACGCGATAACGCCAGACGTGACGTTATCCTTGTTCACGGCAATCGAGATGCGTGGTGGCGCGGACGTCACCTGCACCGCCGTGTTGATGACGCAGCCGGCACGCAGTCCATCGGCCGCGGCGCTCACCACATACAGACCGCTCGGCATCGTAAAGAACGCAGTTTTGTCCATAACGATCACTCCCCTAACCCGGAATCGAACCTCACGGTTGTATGTACCCACAAAAAAGGCGCCGCCCATAACGGACGCCGCCCTTGAGGAATATGTGTCAAAAAAGTTAGGAAGACGGGACGGGCACAGCAGGGCAGCTCCCCGCAAATTCGTTCCTAGCGATTACGCTCCTTAAGCGCGCGGTCGATCTCGCGCTGAACGTCGCGCTTGGCCATGTCTTCGCGCTTGTCGTAGAGCTTCTTACCACGGCCTAGACCCAGCAGCAGCTTTACGCGGCCGTCGGTATTAAAGTAGAGCTCCAACGGCACCAACGCATAGCCGCGGTTGCGCAGCTTGCCGTCGAGAAAATCAATCTCCTTGCGATGCAGCAGCAGACGGCGCCGGCGATCGGGATCACGATTCCACACACCGCCGTGACTGTAAGGGTGAATATGCAGGCCCACCAGCCAGCACTCGCCGCCACGAATCAGCGCAAAGGTGTCAGTGATCTGGCAGGCGCGCTCGCGAATCGACTTGACCTCGGTGCCGCTCAGTTCAATACCGCATTCGAACGTCTCGTCGATAAAATACTCGTGATGTGCCGAGCGATTCTTGGAGATAAGCTTGCGCTCGCGCTTACTGGGCATCGCCGGCCTCCTTGGCGCCATCGGAACCCTTGCCCGCAGCGTCGCGCTTTGCCTTGCGCTCAGCATTGAGCTCGGCGTCGCTCTCGCGCACCAGTTTGATAATCGCTGCGCAGGCCTCCTCGCCCACCAGGTCGCGAGCACGCACCGTCAGGCGCGTCGCCTCCTGCTTGTCGCCGTCGCTCGCAGCATCGGTCGCACACATGATCAGGCAAATGGCAATCTCGGCCGAAGGCGAGGTCGGCACGCCCTGCAGGGCGAGCTCACCCATCACGTGCTCGTCGCTCTCCTCGGCGGCATCGGGATAGGCAGTATGAATCTTGTTGAGCAGGCGCGTCGTATGCGCATCGCCAGGCGCTAAGCGTAGTGCCAAACGCGCACAACCCACGGCGGCCGAGACATTCTCGGTCTCGGGCTCCAAGAAGTACTGCCCCAGGTTGGCATAAGCACGGGCGGCACACTTACCGTCGCTCGCACGCTCCAGCACCGAAAACGAAAGCGAAGCCCACTCCTGCTTGTCCTCGAGCGCGCGGAACAGCTCGGCCAGATCCAGGCGATAGTTACAGTTCATGGGGTCCCAACGCACAGCCTGCATCAGGGCATTACGAGCACTCACATAATCCTGCTGGCGAATGTAGGCAAACGCCATGTCGGAATACAGGCGATCAAAGGGCACCTCGACCTGCACCAGCTCGCGCGGATCCTTTTCCACGCGGCGGTAGGCCAGACGCTCAAACTTGCTATCGAAGCTAAAGTACTGACGGTTCTCCTCCGTCTTGCACTCGGCGTCGATATACTCCTCGGCGAGCTCAACCAGACGCTCCAGCAGCGGCGTCGCCGTGGTCAGGTCGCCCTGCGCCAGATAGTTCTCGGCATACGTGATGTCTTGCAAGCTGATGGGCAGATCCATGACTACTCCTCGATCTGGGCGAAACACGGCAGGCGCCGTATAAACGGTCGATACACAAAACCCGGGTCTCTTGCGAGGCCCGGGCGTTCATTTTGTGGTAGCCCGTACCAGATTCGAACTGGTGATCTCCGCCTTGAGAGGGCGGCGTCCTAAACCGCTAGACGAACGGGCCATATGTAGCAAATGCAATGGCTGGGATGGAGGGAGTCGAACCCCCATTGACGGAACCAGAATCCGCTGTCCTGCCATTAGACGACATCCCAATGACTGCATCGCTGCGCTCGGCTGTGCCTTTGCGCAAGAAAGAAATATACGGGAAGATCCGTCGTGACGCAAGCCCCAATTTTGACTTTTTTGAAATTCAGCCAAATTGGCCCGATTTAGTCCGACCCGTGAAGGACCTGTGGAGCTAGCCGCCGCACACGAAGGGCAGAACGCCGCGAACGGTAGCCGTCGACCGTTGGCAGATTCTATCGCGAAAACGATAGCACCAGGTAACACAATCGAAGTGACAATAATCGCGTAGACATCGAGGCACTATGGACGAAGAGCTGGATTACCTATGGGAGACCTTGGGGCTCGAGATATCCGCCGGACCTTGGCCCGACCGAGACAAAATCCATCCCACGCTGCGTCCCGCCATCACGGTGATGCAAGCGGAATACCGTCGCGCCTCGTTTTTAATTATGCGGACGTCATGGCACGCGGCGCTCCCCGACCTCAAGCGCATCCAGGCAAGCCTCGTCGAGCTGTCCGGCATGCCGACCGTCATATCCGAGACGAACCTGGAGCGGCGGCAGCGCGAGCGCCTGCAGCGGCAACGGATTCCGTTTATCTGCCCCGGCATTCAGGCATACCTGCCCTTTATGGACGAAGAGTACTGGAGCGGCAAGCCCAACAAGCACGTAAAGGTCTACGGTCCGCACGAATGGGCACAGCTCAAGGATTGAGCCGAGCGAGCCCTCCGATGGAAAACACGTCCCACCCCGAGCGCTCAAAACGGGTCGCACTTTCCGCAGCCGCTACAGCAGCGCCTCGGTCCAAGCTGCTTCCCTAAAGCCGGGAATCGCAAAGTCGTCGCCCACCAACAGCGGACGCTTGACCAGCATGCCGTCGGTCGCCAGCAGCTCGTAGCACTCCCGATCCGTCATGCCCGCATCTAGACGCGCCTTCAGGCCCAGCTCTCGATATTTCATGCCCGACGAATTAAAGAAGCGCCGCACCGGCAGTCCCGAACGAGCAATCCAGGTCGCAAGCTCATCAGCCGCGGGATTGTCCAAAACGATATCGCGGTCGATATACTCTACCCCGTGTTCGTCCAGCCATGCCTTGGCCTTCTTACAGGTCGAGCACTTGGGATATTCAACAAACAGTACGGTCATGGGAATCCTCCGAATATAGATCGGCCAACGCAGGCACACGCCACACGAGGCGCCTTCGTATGATGGGCCAATTGTAGCCCACGGGTCACACGCTAAACGAACCGTACCCCGAATCCGCGTCTGATGAACGGCAGCAGCTCCATTGCCTCGGGCGTGATATGGCCCGCAACGTTCATGCGCTCGTCACCGGGAAGATCGACCCGCGCAATCTCAAGCTCGCCTTCGTAGCGCCCATATCCGCTATTGCTCACAGCGATCGACCCCGCCTTTCGCGGCAGGCCGGCTCCGGCATCCGTCGGCACGGAATCCGGCTTATGCGTCGTACGTGACTCCTGAGACCTAAAGATGAGGACACTCGAGTCGGGCCGGTCGTGATGAATCTGCCCGCGCACATAGGCATAACCGGGCTCAAGCTCGCATTGCAGGTCCACGTATCCGGCGGAAACTTGAGCAAACTGCGCCCAGCCCGCATCGGAAAGATCGGGGTCGCCGACCAACACAATGTCGCAATCGGCGCCATGTGCAAGCTCAAGCATATTGAGGGCAACCTTTGACGCGCGACCGCGCTGCGTCTCGACCGTCGGCAGTCCCTCGAATACCGGCCCGCGAACGTTGGCATCGCCCGGCACAAAAGCCATGATTTCGAATCCAAGCGCCGCAAGACGAAGATTCACCCGAGCAATGTCCTCCAGAGCTAAACCGGTATAAGGCTTGGGGTAAAAATTGTGGCAGGCGGCAAAACGAGTCACATCGGCACCGGCCTCACGCCACGATGCGATTTCATCAGAACTCACCGTCGATGCATTGACCACAATGCGAAATACACCGGACAGCTCCGCGACCCGCCGGGCGCTAAAGCCATAGTCCAAACGAAGGTATTCCAACCCCAGATCGCGCAGGTCCTCGATGCGCTCAAGCCCGAGCAAATCGCACGTGCGCGGCCCCACATCGGCAATGAGCGCAATGCCGCGGGCGGAAAGCAGCGACAGCACATGACGGACCTTATCGGTATACGCCGCTCCCCCATCCTCGGGAATATGCAGCGAGGTGAACGCATAGCGCGCACCCGCCGCGGCACCGTGTTCAATCGTCCGCTCAATATCCTGCAGAGGGTTGGAAAGATAAATCGAAATACCCGTTTTCACGCTTCAACACTCCTTTAAAAAAGGCCGGCGGAGCAGTTAGCCCCGCCGGCACAACCATAGCATCAAGAAATCTGCCGCGCGCCGCGAGCCCTGAGCAACACGGCTCGCGATATCAAACTACTCGCCAAAGAACTCGTTGATCTTCTGCTCGTCGACGCCAAAGAACCACGTCAGGACAAAGCCGGCGGCATAGGCAAGCAGCATAGCGGCAACGTAGCCGAGCTGCTGACCAGGAACGACGATCAGCAGGCCAAACAGACCGGAAACGCCCTGAGAAACCGTGCCGATGTGAAGCAGCGCCGCGAGCGCGCCGCCAAATCCGGCACCCAGGCAGGCCGTTACAAACGGACGAACGAGCGGCAGCGTAACGGCATACATCAGAGGCTCGCCCACACCGAGGATTCCAACGGGAATGGACTCTGCGACGTACTTCTTGAGCTTGGCGTTCTTGGTCTTAAAGTACAGCGCCAAACCGGCACCGACCTGGCCGCCGCCAGCCATCATAAGGATGGGGAGCAGGTAATTGATGCCCTTGGTAGCGCCGTCGGGATCGTTGAGCATAGCGTGGATCGGCGTGAGCGCCTGATGCAGGCCGACGGAAACCAGCGGCAAGAAGCCTGCCGACAGGATATAACCGCCCAGGACGCCCAGCTTCTCGAAGATAAAGGTCAAAACGCTAAAGATGGCAGTCGTCAGCCATGCGCCAACCGGCTGGATGACGAGCATCAGAGCAAAGGCGCCGATGATGAGCACCAGCAGCGGGGACAAAAACGTGTCGAGTGCGTTGGGCATAACCTTGCGAATCTGACGCTCCATCCAGGCAAAAAATGCGCCGGCGATAAGAGCCGCGATCATGCCGCCCGCTGCGGGGTTGTACTGTGCATTGGTGAGCGGCAGCAGAATGGCAGTGGCAGGATCGGCCGCGCCAGGCGCAAGCAGGGGCATGGCACTGTTGGCAATACACATCATGCCGGCGATGCCGCCCAGCGCAGCGGAGCCACCAAACTCACGTGCCGCGTTATAGCCCACCAAGATGGGCAGATAGGCAAACAGGGCCCAGCCCATGGAACGAATGCCCTGGTACCACCACTCGCCTGCAAGCGCGCCTGCCGTCGAAACGTTAATGACGTTGCAGATACCGTTGATGAGGCCAGCCGCAATGATGCCGGGAAGCAGGGCGACGAAGACATTGGAAATCTTCTTGAGGAAGGCCTGAACCGGCTTGGACTCGTACTTTGCCTTCTGCGCGGCCTTGTTTGTGGCCGCAGCGTCAACCACGCTCTCGTCAGCAACGCCTTTCGCAAGGCCGGTGAGCTTGGAGAACTCCTCGAGCACCTTATTCACCTTGCCCGGACCCAGCACGATCTGCATCGTGTCGTCCTCGACCAAGCCCATCACGCCGTCGAGTGCCTTAATACCCTCCGTGTCGACGTTGCCCGTGTCTTTGACGGTCACGCGCAGGCGCGTCATGCACGCCGCGTTTGCCAACACGTTGTCTTTACCGCCCAAAAGGTCCAGCAGCTTTTGAGCCAGCTCTTTGTTCGTCATAACTCCTCCTTGTATTGGGTATCTCGTCTGGATGTCATATCAGCTCACGCCGCGCACCTATTGGGCATCGGCATTGCTCTTCTCATGGCCACTCACCGCAGCACGGACATGGCCTCTCGCTCGCTCAAGAGCTACCGCAGCCTGCTCGGCATCGCAGCCCAGCAGTACCGAGACAATAGCGGTTTTTACGTGGCCGCCGGCATCTGCAAGCGCCTGAATAGCGCGCTCGCGCGTGCAGCCGGTCGCCTCCATCACGATGTTCTGGCCGCGCACCACCAACTTCTCGTTCGTCTGCTGCACATCGACCATCAGGTTTTGGTATACCTTGCCGATCTTGACCATGGCACCGGTCGAAATCATGTTGAGAATGAGCTTTTGAACCGTTCCCGCCTTGAGTCTCGTTGAGCCGGTCAGCACCTCGGGACCGGGCACGGGTTCAATGGCAAGATCTGCGCTCTCCCCGATCTTCGACCCTTGGTTGCAGGCAATTGCAATGGTCTTGCACCCAGTTGCCTTGGCGTACACAAGGCCGCCCACCACATAGGGAGTACGACCGCTTGCCGCCAGGCCAACGACAAGATCCCTGTCCGAGAGTCCACGCTCCCGCAGGTCGCTCGCGCCAAGCTCCTCGCTGTCTTCGGCACCTTCGACAGCCTTGATAAACGCCGTCTCGCCTCCGGCAATGAGCCCGACAATCAGATCGGGTGACACGCCAAACGTGGGCGGACACTCCGAAGCGTCGAGTACGCCCAGACGACCGCTGGTGCCTGCGCCCATGTAAAAGACGCGTCCGCCGCGCTCGAGTGCCTCAGCAGCCCAGTCGATTGCTGTGGCAACCTGGGGCAACACCTTCGTGACCGACTGGACGGCACGAAGATCCTCATCATTCATCGTCGTGACGATTTGCAGCGATGTCATCGTATCGAGGTCCATTGAACTTTGATTACGCTGTTCGGTCGTGAATTTTGTTAAATCGAGCATTTCATTCACCTCATCTTTCCTGTTTCTCGATGTAGTTTTGCTTAATGACATGCGTCGCCCGTTCGTAGTCGCTGGCAACGTAAGCAGCGTACAGGGCATCGACAACCATAAGCTGGGCCATACGCGAAGCCATGGCACCGCTGCGGACCAAGGGTTCACTCGCAGCGACGCCGAGCACGGCATCGGCCACGGTGGCAAGCTTGGATGATCCATCTACTTTGGTAACGGCCACAACGGGACAGTTGTGACGTTGAGCCTCGGCGGTGCAGTCCAGCACCTCTTGCGTCAAGCCCGAGTAGCTAAAGGCGATTGCCATATCGCCCTCATGCATGTTCTTGGCACACAAGAGCTGATCATGCCAGTCGTCGTACAGATGGCACTCTTTGTCGACACGCATGAGCTTTTGCGCCAGATCGTGCGCGACCAAACGAGAGGCACCGATACCGAACAGATTGACTGCGCGTGCCCGCTTAAGATAGGCCGCGCATCGCTCCAAGACGGTGTAATCGAGCGTTCGCGCCGTCGCTTCGATCGTGCGCACGTTGCTTTTCATCACCTTCCCCACGATACGTTCGACGCTGTCATCCATGGAGATGTCCTCGAGGGCTACGTCTTTCTTGTCACCTAAGAGCGCCAGCTCGGCAATCAGTTCGCGCTGGAACTCCTTGTAGCCCGCAAAACCCAAACGCTTGCAAAAGCGCAAAATGCTCGAGGGCGAGGAGAACGTGGCATCGGCAAGACCGCGGACGGACAGCCCGACCACCTCGTGCGGATGAGCGCTCACATATGCGATGACATTGCGTTCCGCCGGGCTCGCGCTGAGCTCACGCTCGCGAAGCCGCAAAAGCAATCCGTTTGCCATCTCAAACACCTCCGTTGAGAAGAATTAAAGACCAACGAACGATTCGTACCGGATACAAACAGCTTTTACGGTACATTGTGCCGCATCGTGGCGCACAAAGGACGAGCGTTCTACCGCTCGCCCCTCAAATCCGACCGCTCGGAAATACGCGCGACACAAAATAGTTCAACAAGGTCGCATGATCAGAAACGGGTTTGTTACCGGCTAGCGCCTCGCATGGGCGCCGATGGGGCGCGTCTCGTGGTGCACCCATGCGGAGACCAGCAATACCAACAGCATCGCGGTGACATAGCCCGCAGCATCGAATCCTAAATCGATAACGTCGAAATGCCTGCCGGGAACAAAGATCTTATGTACCTGATCGCCAACGGAGCAGACGGCGCAAAAGAGCAACACGGGCACGCAACGGGAGCAAACGCTCCACGGACGCCTGGAAAAGCAAACCACGGCCACCGAGGCGAACAATCCGACGAAGAAAAACTCTACGGTATGGGCAACGCGACGGACGTTCGTGCCCACCCACATGCGAATGGAAGCAAGTCGGCCAGACCGGACATTCGAGGCAGCCGAATCGATGCCCCCGGTCATCCCGTTCTCGGTCTGAGCTTCACCCGTGGCATCGGCAGCCTGAACGCCCGTAGCCTGACCCTCCACCACGCGCGCGGTGGACTCGCTCAGCAACGACGTCTCCACCGCATTTTGCTCCGTCAGCACCCAGATGCCCGCCAGCGTTGCAGCGAACAGAATGATCGCGGTCCATCCGATTATTTGTTTTACGCGCGCCAAGGGCCTACCTCCTTTTTTGAATATCAGCGAGTGTAGCCCCAAATGACATCGTCACCGTATCAAAATTTGAATCGCAACAGGAAGCGACAAAGCGACGCAAACCCCTACCCCGCCTCGCGCATCCAGCGATCGAACGTCCCCACGCACACGCCCAGGCACTTTGCTGCCTGGCTGCGGGTAATATCGCCCGCCTCATAGCTATCGCGCACCAGCTCAAACTGAGGAGGGCACGGCTTGCGAGGTCGACCGAAACGGACCCCTCGCGCCCGCGCCGCTGCAATTCCCTCCGCTTGGCGCCGATGGATATTCTCGCGCTCCACCTGCGCCACGTAGCTCAGCAGTTGCAGCACAATATCGGCAATCAGGGTATTAGTCACATCCGGCGTGCCGCTTGCCCTGGCGCGCGTGTCAAGCAATGGCATGTCCAACACCACAATGGCAACCCCGAGCTCCTTGGTAATGCGACGCCATTCCTCAAGAATCTCGGAGTAATTACGACCAAGTCGGTCGATAGAAAGCACCACCAGCACGTCCCCGTCTCCCAGGACGTGCAGCAGCTCGCGATAGCGCGGTCGATCGAAGTCCTTGCCGCTCGCATGGTCGGCATAAATATTCGCCGAGCCCACGCCATAGGCGCCCAGCGCATCCAGCTGCCGATTAAGATTCTGATCGCGCGAACTCACCCGCGCATAACCATACACCGTCGCCATCTCATCCCCGCTTTCTTGTAAACCTGCCAAAAAGGGACAGGTTTATTTTGGTAGGATTTACCTCTCCAATAGCAGGTAAGCGGGCGGCCGTGCAGACGGCAAGGTAGCCATGATCCAAATGCGGAGGGCGGCCCCGAAAGACCGCCCTCCGCTCTCCCGTCATGAGTCGAGATTTGGCTAATGGATAAGCTTAAAGTCCAAGTGCCCACGCGTGGTATTGACGCGCGAGACCTCGATAATCACGCGCTGGCCCAGTTCATAGCGAGTCCCCGTGTCGGCACCTGTGAGCGTGAGCGCATCCTCGTCGAACTCGAACCACTCGTTGCCCAGGCTTTTGATCGAAACCAAGCCTTCGACCTGCGTCAGGTCCAAGCGCACAAAGAGGCCCATGCTGCTAACCCACGAGACGGATCCGGCATAGCGCTCGCCCAGACGGTCCTCATAGTACTGGGCAATCTTGATCTTTTGCGTCGCATGGCTGGCGGCATCGGCCGCACGCTCGGCATCGCTGCATGCGCGGCAGATCTGCGGCAGAATGCGCGGCAGCGACTCGCGCCCCTTGCCGATCAGCCGCGGCGTACGGACCAAGGCGTCCTTGCCGCCGAGCTGCTCATAGGCCAACTGCAGTTTGAGCACGCGGTGCACCACCAGATCGGGGTAGCGACGGATGGGACTCGTAAAGTGGCAGTAGCACGGCGCGGCGAGCGCAAAGTGGCCCTCGTTGCGCGGCTTGTACAGCGCGCGCTGCATGCTGCGCAGAAGCAGCGTGTTGACGAGCGGTGCGTTGGCCGTACCGGCGGCAGCATCAACTGCAGCCTGCAGCTCATCGGGACTCCCCAGGGCAATACCGGCAGCACGGCGATCGTCGATGATGCCCAGCTGCGCCAGCGCAACGGCGGCACCGTGCAGGCTATCGGGGCTCGGATCCTCATGCACGCGATAGCAAGCCTCGATATCACGGTCTGCCAGCCACTCTGCAACGCACTCGTTGGCGAGCAGCATGGCTTCCTCGATAAGCGACGTGGCACACGAACGCTCACGCGCCACAATCTGCACGGGTACTCCGTCCTCATCCAATAGAGCGCGAATCTCGGCCGTGTCAAAATCGACTGAGCCGCGGGCACGACGAATACGACGGCGAAGTTCGGCGAGTTCGTTGGCGGCGACAAGGAAATCGCCGAGGTCGACGTTATAGCCGCGAGCAGTTTCCTCGCACGCAAGACCGCGCTCAAGCGCCTCCTCGCGCGAGGCCTCAGCAGCCACAACATCCTCAGCGGCGCCTTCCAGCACCGAATACTCAACCGCGTCGGCACGCACCAGCAGCGCCTCGGCTCCGTCATAGTCCATACGCACACGCGAGCGAATCACGCTGGGGTAAGGATCGTAATGCCGCACGCGACCCTGCGCATCGAGCTCAATGTCAACGGTAAACGCAAGACGGTCCTCGTCAGGGCGAAGCGAGCATAGGTCACAGGACAGGCGTTCGGGCAGCATGGGAAGCACGCGATCGGCCAGATACACCGATGTCGTACGATGGCGAGCCTCAAGATCGATATGCCCGTCCCAAGCCACATAGTGAGAAACGTCAGCGATATGCACACCCAGCTTGTAGCCACCCTCGGGCGTGCGCTCAAGCGAAATGGCATCGTCAAAGTCGCGCGCGTCGACCGGGTCGATCGTGATGACAAAGCGGTCGCGCAGATCGCGGCGGAGCGGGTCCTTAAGCGCCGCGGACACATCGAGCGAAAGCCCCTCGGCCTCGTCCAGCGCGGCCTCGGGATAGCTATCGGTATAGCCGTAACGCGCCATCACGTATTGAACGCCCAAATCGGGCGCGTCATCTCCGCCAATGCGGCGTTCGATCGTCACGGTGCCCGATTCCAGGCGCGTCGGGTAGGTCAAAATGCGCGCGACAACGGCATCACCCGGGTGGACGCCCAGACGATCCGCCGAGGTATCCTCGGGCAGAATGAAGAAGTCGGCCTTCAGGCGCGAATCGAGCGGCTCGATCACACCGAGCGGACCAGCGGTCTGGTACGTACCCACCACGCTTATGGCTGCGCGCTCAACCACGCCTTCGATCACGGCGCGCCGCTCACCGTGCGGGCTATTCTTAATGCTCACGGCAACGGTATCGCCATCCATGATCTCGCGCTTACCGCGGCCCATAACCTTGTAGTCGCCGCTCTCGGTTATGACATAGGCGCCATGCTCATGGAGCTGCACGCGCCCGGTCAGGCTCGGACGGCGTTCGCTGCGCACCGGCCCACGCTTATTGCGAGCACCGCGCTTATGCTTGTTGTTGCGCCCCATGGCGCCTCCTTGCTATCGATGACGAACTCCAAAGAGTCTACCCAAATGATTCGCTTTCCTGCCGTCCCCTAGAGATCAAAAAACGGGCCGCCCCATAAGAGACGACCCGTTGGAAGGGATGAATTCCAGGCATGCCTACACGCGCAGGTAGCGGCGCATGGCTATGGCAGAACCAAAGAGACCGATAATCACACCGACCAGAATCAGCGCAGCATAGGTCACCAGGTAGTACTGCATCGGCAGGGCAAACGACATCCAGCCGATGCTCTCCTGCAAACGCGGAATCATCAGATTGCGCAGCAGCTCCAGAACGCCGATGGAAAGCAGCGAGCCCAAAATGGCCTGCAGTACGCCCTCGGTGATAAACGGGCCGCGAATGAAGCCGTTGCTGGCGCCGACCAGACGCATAATCGCAATCTCACGACGACGCGCCGTGATGGACAGGCGAATCGTATTGTTGATGAAGATGAATGCGATAAAGGTCAAAAGGCCAACGAGCACCACGGCGGCGATGCGGATGTAGTTGGTCACCTGGAACAGGCGGCTCACTTCCTCTTGGCCGTACAGCACGCTCGCGTTGACGTCGCCGTCATCCGCGATCTTCTGGAAGTCGGCGTTCTTCTTGAGCTTCTGGGCCGTGCTCTCGACCTTGGACGGATCGTCCATCTCAATTGCAAACGAAGCCGGCAGCGGGTTCTGGCCATCGAGCGCGCTCATGGTGGCGTCGGCGTTGCCCGACATCTTGCTCGTATACTCGGCCAGCGCGTCGTCCTTGTCCTTATAGGTCACGGACTTGACGTTATTCCACGTCTTAAGCTCGGCCTCAAAAGCCTGAACATCGGCCTGATCGGCGTCATCGCTAATGAACGCGTTGATGACAACCTGATCCTCGACGGTGCCGATCACGGAGTTCAGCATCGCGGAGCCCATGATGAACAGGCCGATGATAAACAGCGAAAGGAAGATCGTGATGACGGCGCCGAGCGAGGTAGTCCAGTTACGGAAGAAGTGACTGATTGCCTCTTTGAAGGAGTAGCCCACGTTAGTTGGTGCCATAGTTGCCGTAACCTCCCCTCTCCTGGTCGCGGATAACGTGGCCGCCCTCGAGGGCGATCACGCGACGGTGCATGCTATCGACCATCTCGCGGTCGTGCGTGGCGACGATCACGGTGGTGCCGGTGCGGTTAATACGCTCGAGCAGCTTCATGATGCCCAGCGAGATCGCCGGGTCGAGGTTGCCCGTGGGCTCGTCGCAGATCAGCAGCGGCGGACGGTTGACCATAGCGCGGGCGACGGCGACGCGCTGCTGCTCGCCACCGGAAAGCTGGTCGGGCAGCGAATCCATCTGATCGGCCAGACCGACCAGACGCAGCACCTCCGGCACCTGGCTGCGAATGACGCCCTTGGGCTTGCCGATGCACTGCAGGGCAAACGCCACGTTTTCGTAGGCGGTCTTTTGCGGCAGAAGCTTAAAGTCCTGGAACACGGCACCAATCTGGCGGCGCAGGAACGGAACCTTGCGGTTCTTGATCTTCATGAGGTCCTGACCGGCAACCAAGATGCGGCCGCTCGTCGGCTTGACGTCGTGGTTGAGCGTCGACAGCAGCGTGGTCTTACCCGAGCCGGAATGACCGACCAGGAAGACGAACTCGCCCGGATAGATCTCGATGTTGATGTCGTCGAGTGCAGGCTTGTTGGGCTGTGCCGGATAGATCTTGGTGACATGCTCCATAAGGATGACGGGCTCGACACCGGCCTGCTTGGCCATCTTCTTGCGGCTGGCCTGCGGATCGATGGGCGCAAACACCGACGTAAAATCGGGGTTGTTGAGCGCGTTATCGAGGCTTGCGACCTCGGCTGCCTGATCGCTCTCGACCACCGGGGCAGCAGGCTGCGTGGGATCGGGAATAGCGGCAAAGAGGCCGGACTGCGCAGGCTGAGGAGCCGGTGTCGCAGGAGCCATGGGGTCGGGAATGCCGGCCATGCTAGGCTGCGGCGCGGCGGCGCCAGCCTGAGGCTGCTCCACGCGAGCGGTCACAGCCTGAACGGGCTCAAAACCCGCCGTGCCGGAAAGCGCGACATCGCTGGTGGGATTGTAGGCAAAGGGATCGGATGCCGGCTGTGCCTGATCTGCCGGCTGAGTGGGGGCCTGAGCAACAGGCTGGCCCTCTGAATCCGGAGTGGCGAAACGACTGCCCTGGACGCCTGTCTGCGTCTTGGGGGCATCATCGCCCGCACCGGAGGTACGGAAGTGGTTACCCACTGGTGCTCCTTATCGTCGTGCGTTTAAACTACATGAGCGCTTTGTATTTTAGCAGCATTAGCTTTGCTGCACATAAGAAGCATGGCGGGCTTTGGGATCCCACCGGCCGGGCGCAGGGTTACCTCCCAAATCGTCCTCGCGCATGGCCGGCATTTGTCCTGCTCCTGCGGAGCTGCGGACAAACGCCGGCCTGCGCTGCGGAAAGATTTGGGAGGTAACCCTGCGCCCGGCCTGCGGCTACTATGGGGCCGACGCACCAACTTGAGATGCTGCGCATACAAAGTTGGAAGGGTCTGAATTGCACTTTGTTGGGATGGGCCCGTTTCCCCATAGGAACCTTGCTTGGCAGGACTCTATTTTAAATTCAGCATAAACAGGGGCGCCCTCTTTGAGGACGCCCCTGTTCTGGCTTGTTTGCGGTTGTCAACGTGATACTTTGCCTCGTCTTGCCTTATGCCAAGAACTCCTTGGTGGTCGCCACGATGTTGGCGGCGTCCAGGCCGTACTTGTGCAGGAGCTCGGCACCCGGGCCGGACTCGCCGAAGGTGTCGTTGACGCCAATCTTCTTGAGCGGCGTCGGGCACTGCTCGCACAGAACATCGGCAACGGCGCTGCCCAGGCCACCGATCACGGAGTGCTCCTCGACGGTCACGACGTGGCCGGTCTTGGTGGCGCTCTTGACGATCAGGTCGGCATCGATGGGCTTGATGGTGTGCATGTTGATGACCTCGGCATCGATGCCCTCGGCAGCAAGCTGCTCGGCGGCCTCGAGAGCCTCGCCGACCATCAGGCCGCAGGCGATGATGGTCACATCGGCGCCCTCGCGCATGACAATGCCCTTACCCAACTCGAACTTGTAGGTCTCGGGGTCGTTGATAACCGGCGAGGCCAGACGGGCAAAGCGCATGTACACGGGGCCGTCGCACTCGTAGGCGGCGCGCGTCACGGCGCGGGCCTCGACATCGTCGGCCGGAACGATCACAGTCATGCCGGGGATGACGCGCATGAGGGCGATATCCTCGCAGCACTGGTGCGTGGCACCGTCCTCGCCCACCGAGATACCGGCGTGCGTGGCACCGATCTTAACGTTGAGGTGCGGGTAGCCGATGGAGTTACGAACCTGCTCAAAGGCGCGACCGGCAGCGAACATGGCAAAGGTACTCGCGAAGGCAACACGACCGGTGGTCGCGATACCGGCGGCGACGCCCATCAGGTTGCTCTCGGCAATGCCCACATCGAAGAAGCGGTCGGGGCAGGCCGCCTTGAACTTACCGGTCTGCGTGGCGGCGGCCAGATCGGCGTCGAGGACCACAAAGTCATCGTGCTCGTTGGCGAGCTCGACGAGGGCCTCGCCGTAGCTTACGCGCGTGGCGATTTTCTTGACGTCTGCCATCCTAGAGCTCCTCTCCGGCGGCCGTGAGCTCTGCCATGGCCTGCTCAAACTGTTCATCATTGGGGGCCTTGCCGTGCCAACCAACCTGGTTCTCCATAAAGGACACGCCCTTGCCCTTTGTGGTCTCGGCGATAATGGCAGTAGGCTGACCCTTGGTGGCGCGAGCCTCGGCAAAGGCGGCGCGAATCTGATCGAAATCGTTGCCGTCGGCAAGCTCCACCACGTGGAACTTAAAGGCACGGAACTTGTCGGCGAGCGGCATGGGGTCGTTGACTTCCTCGACGGGACCGTCGATCTGCAGGCCGTTGTGGTCGACGATCACGCAGAGGTTATCGAGCTGCTGGTTGCCGGCAAACATGGCGGCCTCCCAGACCTGGCCCTCCTCGCTCTCGCCGTCGCCTAGCAGGGCGTAGGTGCGATAGTCGTCGCCCCAGTGCTTGGCGGCAACGGCCATGCCCACGGCGGCGGAGATGCCCTGGCCGAGCGAACCGGTGGACATGTCGACGCCCGGGGTGTCGTTCATGTTGGGGTGACCCTGCAGGTGGCTGCCGATATGGCGCAGCGTCTTGAGGTCCTCTTTGGGAAAGAACCCACGCTCGGCGAGCACGGCGTACAGGCCCGGAGCGCAATGGCCCTTGGAAAGCACAAAGCGATCGCGGTCGGCCTTGCGGGGATCGGACGGGTCGACGTTCATTTCCTCAAAGTACAGATAGGTCATGATGTCGGCAGCGCCGAGCGAACCGCCCGGATGGCCGGACTTGGCAGCGTGCACGCCGGTGACGATGCCCTTCCTTACCTCGTTGGCAACCTTTTTGAGCTCTTCGTCGCTCATTGTGCCTTCCTTTCATCCTCATTAGACAAAATGCGCACGGCACCGAAGGTAATCCCAACACAGCCGCAATGCACGTACGTCATTCATTATGCTGGAAACTGATGGCTTTACCAGAGTTTTTATCATTATTTGAACAATTTAGCAGGCAGAACCGCTGATGAAACGGTTTATCAATGTGAACGTCTTTTGGATGGGACGCGGTCGGCCCTACGCGCTAATGTCCTTGAATCCCTCGCCGAAAGCTTCCGTAACGTCGGCGACCGTCACAATGGCGTGAGGATCGCGCTCGCGCACGATCGTCTTGAGGGTATTGAGCTCTCGACGGTTCACGATGACCATGATCACCGGCTTCTCGGCACCCGAATACATGCCAGTCGCCTTAAACTTGGTACAACCACGACCCAGGCCATACATGATATCGGCAGCGATATCAGGGAACTTGTCCGAGATGATGAGTACCATACGGCGTTTGTTGCCACCATCGACCACGGCATCGATCACGTAGCCGCTAATGACCATCGAAAGGCCTGCATATAGTGCATTTTCGATTGAAAAGACCGGAGCCGACAGCGCACATACGGCAACATCGATCGCCATGACGGTCGAGCCCACGGGCAGCGAGGTATTACGCGAGATGATTTGGCCAATCGTGTCCGAGCCGCCGGTGTTGGCGCCGGCGCGCAGCACCATGCCATAACCGATGCCCGTGATGATGCCGCCCCACATAGCGGGCAGCATCAGATCGGCATGTGCCAGCGGCGCCACAAACGGAGCGAACAGGTCGGTGAAAAAGCCCAGCAGCACAAAGCCTGTCGCCGTCTGCACCACGTAGAACATGCCGCCCTCGCGCATAACGACCAGCAGCAGCAAGGCGTTCATCACGATCGTCTGAATACCAACGGGAAGCGATAGACCGCGCGATGCGCCGACCGCCTGGATAATGGTGGCAAGGCCCGTAACGCCACCGGCAGCAAGGCCGTTAGGAATCAAAAACAGGTCGGTCGCAATAGCGGCCAGAGCGCACCCCAACATAATCTGGGGCAGGTCGTGAAAGAAGTTCATCGAAAGAATGCGCTTAATGTCCAGACGATATGCCATGCTGCCTCCCTCAAAAAAGCGCACCCCATCGGATGCGCTTTGAACTTCTTCTTGTATTCGATTCTACCGATTCGCCGGACAAAAACCACCCCTGCGCAGGGTTTATTCCGAATACAAACCCGTCCAACCGTTGGGCTTAGCATCGGCTTGAAGCCGCCCGATGTTTTAGATCTCCGAGCCTTCTACATCGGCGTTGCCGGTAGCCCAACGGTGATAGCCAATAACAAACGGATCCAAATCGCCATCGTCAAGAACGGCCTCGACGTTGCTGGTCTCCACGCCCGTACGCAGGTCCTTAACCATCTGGTACGGGTAGAGCACGTAGCTGCGGATCTGGTTGCCAAAACCAATCGTGGTCTTGGGTCCGCGAATCTCGTCCAGGGCCTCGGCACGCTTCTCGAGCTCAATCTCGTACAGGCGAGCCTTGAGGATCTGCATGCACGCGGCCTTGTTCTGGATCTGGCTGCGCTCGTTTTGGCAGGTAACCACAATGCCGCTGGGGAAATGCGTCACGCGCACGGCGGAGTCGGTGGTGTTTACGCCCTGGCCACCCGGGCCACTTGCGTGGTACACGTCGACGCGGATGTCGTCGGAACTGATCTCGATGTCGATATCATCGGGTAGTACGGGGATGACCTCAACGCCAGCGAACGTGGTCTGGCGGCGCTTCTTGTCGTCGGTGGGGCTAATTCGTACCAGGCGGTGCACACCGGCCTCGGCGCGCAGCATGCCAAATGCGTCCTTGCCCTCGACGGTAAAGGTCGCGCGGTCGATGCCGATGACCTCAGCAGCGGGGCAGTCGTTAATCGTGACCTTCCAGCCGCGACGCTGGCAGTACTTCATGTACATCTTAAAGAGCATGAAGGTCCAGTCCTGGGCCTCCAGACCACCCTGTCCGGGCTTGATGGTCACAATGGCATCGCCGTGATCGAACTCACCGGTAAACCAGCTCGAAAGCTCAAGCTCATCGATGGCACGGGCCAGGCGCTCAGCCGTGGCTGTAGCCTCCTCGCGAAGGGCGGCGGCATCGGGGTCATCCCCCATCTCCTCGGCAAGCTCCAGCGCGGCGCGGGCATCGGAAAGCTCGCCGCGCGCGTTGTCCACGGCGGCGATATCTTCCTTGGTGCGCGCGATTTCCTCCATGGTGGCACGGGCGGCGTCGGCGTCATCCCAAAAGCCGGGGGCCACGCTTTTGGCCTCGAGCTCGGTCACGCGCGTGCGCTTTTCGTCCAAGTGGAGATACGACTCGACCTCGCCGAGCCGGTCCGCAAACGCGTCCAGCTCGGCGGGCGTTACCTCTAAAGCCTCAGCCATTAACGATTCCTGCCGTGGCAGTACTTAAACTTCTTGCCGCTACCGCAGGGGCACGGGTCGTTGCGGCCCACGTTGACGTACGGATCGTCGCTCTCGGACTTGCGATAGGTGGTCACCTTGCCACCGTTGTTGACGGCAGCCGGACCACCCTGGACAGCCGTGCGGGCCTGCACCTGCGCCTGCTTGCGCAGCACCGAGTCGCCGTTGTCACCATCGACCTCGGCAGGACCGGAGAAGTGCGCACCCTCGAGCGCGGGCTCCTCCTTGTGCTCCACGGCACGCGGGGCAGCCTTGATCTCGATGCGCAGAACCGTGCGCAGGTAATCCTCGTACATGGTGTCGACGAGGATCTGGAACGCGCCGTAGGCCTCGGTCTTGTACTCGACCAGCGGGTCGCGCTGGCCAAAGCCGCGCAGGCCGATGCCGGTCTTGAGATAGTCCATCTCCTGCAGGTAGTTCATCCAGCGGGTATCGATGACGCGCAGCATGACCTGGGTGTTGAGCTCGCGCATCAGGTCCTCGCCCAAGCGCTCGGCCTTCATGTTGTAGCACTTCTCTACGTAAGCCAGGACATCGGCAGCCAGAGCCTCATAATCCTCGTCGGGGAACTTCGGCGTATCGATGTGGCCGGTGAGCTCCACAACCCACTTGCGCAGGCCCTCCAGGTCGCGCTCGCCATCGTGACTGTCCTTGGTGCAGAACTCCTGAACGCAGCGGTACACGGTGTCGTGCATGACCTCGGTGATGTGGTCGGTCAGGTCCTTGCCGTCCAGAATCTTATTGCGCTCAGCGTAGATGACCTGGCGCTGCTTGTTCATGACGTCGTCGTACTCAAGGACGCTCTTGCGCATGGAGAAGTTGATGCTCTCGACCTTGTGCTGGGCGCTCTCGACGGCCTTGGAGATGATCTTGTGCTGGATGGGCATGTCGTCGCCCATGTCGGCCGTGACCATCATCTTGGAGACGCGGTCCATCTTGTCGCCACCGAACAGGCGCATGAGGTCGTCCTCGAGCGACAGGTAGAACTGGGTCTCGCCCGGATCGCCCTGACGGCCGGAGCGGCCGCGCAGCTGGTTGTCGATACGACGGGACTCGTGGCGCTCGGTGCCGATAACGGTCAGGCCGCCGGCGGCAAGCACGCGCTCGCGCTCGGCCTTGCAGGTCTCCTTGGCCTCGGCGTTAAACTGCTCAAGCTGCTCGGGCGTCACGTCCTCCATGGTCAGGCCCTCGTACTCAAGGCGCTCGCGCACCAGCTCGTCGGGGTTGCCGCCCAACAGGATGTCGGTACCACGACCGGCCATGTTGGTAGCGATGGTCACGGCGCCGTAGCGTCCGGCCTGGGCAACGATATGAGCCTCGCGCTCATGGTGCTTGGCGTTGAGGACCTCGTGCGCGATGCCGCGCTTGGTAAGGGCGGCCGACAGCTTCTCGGAGCTCTCGATGGAGACGGTGCCCACCAGGACCGGCTGGCCCTTGGCGTGACGCTGCTCGACATCGTCGGCGACGGCGTTGTACTTGGCCTGAATGGTACGGTACACCAGGTCCTCGTGGTCAACACGCTGAACGGGTTTGTTGGAGGGGATGACCTCGACGGGCAGCTTGTAGATCTCGCGGAACTCGGCATCCTCGGTGAGTGCCGTACCGGTCATGCCGGAGAGCTTGTCATACAGACGGAAGTAGTTTTGCAAGGTGATAGTGGCCAGCGTCTGGTTCTCCTCGCGTACAAGCACGCCCTCTTTGGCCTCGATGGCCTGGTGCAGGCCCTCGGAGTAACGGCGGCCTTCCATAATGCGGCCGGTGAACTCGTCGACGATCTTGACCTCGCCGTTGGTGACCACATACTGCTTGTCGCGGTGGAACATGTACTGGGCCTTCAGCGCCTGCTGCAGGTGGTTGACCAGCTGGCCGGAGAGATCGGCATAGATGTCATCGATACCCAGGCGGCGCTCGATCTTCTTAAGACCGCGCTCGGTGGCAGCGATGGTGTGCTTGGCCTCGTCCATGACGTAGTCGCCCGTGGGTTCAACGTCCTCGGTGGCGGTAAGCATGTCGTGCGACACGTCCTCGCCGCGCTCAAGGCCACGCACGGCACGCGCGAAGTCCTTGTAGGTACTGGCGGACTTGGTGCCAGCGCCCGAGATGATCAGCGGGGTGCGAGCCTCATCGATCAGGATGGAGTCAACCTCGTCGACGATGGCGTAGTTGTGGCCGCGCTGCACGCGCTGCTCGGGACGGGTAACCATGTTGTCGCGCAGGTAATCAAAGCCGAACTCGGAGTTGGTGCCGTAGGTGACGTCGGCCTGGTAGGCCGGGCGCTTGAGCTCGAGCGGCATGTTGTTCTGGAGCAGACCGACGGTCATGCCCAGGTACTTGTAGATGCGGCCCATCCACTCGGAGTCGCGCTTGGCAAGGTAATCATTGACGGTAACGACGTGCACGCCCTTGCCGGCAATAGCGTTGAGATAGCCGGCCAACGTGGAGACGAGGGTCTTGCCTTCGCCAGTCTTCATCTCGGCGATGTGGCCCTCGTGCAGTGCCATGGCGCCAATGAGCTGCACGTCAAAGTGGCGCATACCCATGGTGCGCTTGGAAGCCTCGCGCACGGTGGCAAAGGCCTCGGGGAGCATGTCGTCGAGCGACTCACCGTTGGCGTAACGCTCACGGAACTTATCGGTCTGGCCGCGGAGTTCCTCCTCGGTCATCTTCTCAAACTGGGGCTCAAGACCGTTGATCTGGTCGACGATCTTGTAGTAGCGCTTAAGGTCCTTATCGGATCCAAAGGACAGCAGCTTTGACATGAATCCCATGTGGTTTTCCTTTTTGGCCATCGCCCACGCCGTGCAGCTGCGGGCGAGTTAAACACAGATGATTGTACTTTAGCCAAACAAGGCGCGGCCTATACGGTCGACCTCGACCGCCACGTAATAACTATGACCAACCTGCCGCAATGGAACAGGTTTATTTTGGCAGGTTTTATCTGAGCAAACGCCGTCTCTCTGCCATTTGGTGCCACGGGGACAGGTTAGCTTGCGCCAATAAAAAGAAAAGGGCCGCGCACCCAAATGGATGCACGGCCCTCATGCCATGAATGCGAGTGATTCCGCGGCGAGCTATTTACTCAGCAGCCTCGGTGGTCTCGGCCTCGGCAGCGGCCTCCTCGACGGGAGCCTCTGCGGGAGCCTCGGCGGCCTGCTTGGCAGCCTCCTCGGCGAACTTAGCGGCACGCTTAGCCTTCTCGGCAGCCTTAGCCTCAGCGGCGGCCTTGCGAGCGGCCTCGGCCTCAGCAGCCTTGGCGGCCTTGGCAGCCTTGGCCTCCTCAGCCTTCTTGAGCTGGGCGGCAGCGGCGCCACCGAACTTGTCGGCGAAGCGCTGGACGCGTCCACCGGTGTCGACGAACTTCTGCTGGCCGGTGTAGAACGGGTGGCACTCGTTGCAAAGCTCGACCTTCATCTCGGACACGGTAGCGTGCGTCTTGAAGGTGTTGCCGCAGGAGCACGTCACCGTGCACTCGACATACTGGGGATGGATACCCTGCTTCATGGTAGGACTCCTTATTGGTCAGGCGCTGGTTACCGATCAGCGCATAAGGCGTCTTGGTTTCCGACCAAGACAACAAACTCGGCTATGGTACCACGGCGCCGCGCGTCCCACAAAAGGTTCACGGTCTTTTCGGAACGACACGAATCTGACCCATCGAAACACATCTCCACCGTTCCTTCAACTGGGAAAATGCCGTCCCCGGGGCCTGAGAAGGGCCCCGGGGACGTTCGACTGACTGCGGGAACAGCCTTTCCGCTCAATGTGTTCGGCTGAGATCGGAAATCAACCAAACTGAACCAGGTTCAGCTGGCATGGTTAAAAACGGGGGCGACGCTTTTGCGTCGCCCCTCGTCCCAGCCGGTTGCTTTAGTTGTACACGCGGTAGTTACACTTGAACTGGGTTATGTGTCCATAGCTGGAGCGGTACCAACCCGACGTATAGCTGATTGCCTCTGGGCCTAGATATTCGTATCTCTTGTTGTAGCGAAGCTGACGGTAGGTCGTGTCGTACTCTGCTACGTAAAACGTGTCTCCAGAGAAGGCTTTGTACCGGTCTTTAACCGTCGAAGCCATGTACGCAGGTTCGACATCGCCTTTCTCCCCGTTGAGCGCATAGACGGGTGCCGCGATTCCGCATAAAGCCGTTGCCACGAGGATGGCGTAGACAGCCATGCGCGACGCATTGGACTTCAGCTGTTCAAACAGTTTCATGTCATTCGCCTCCTTCGTATGTATCGAGGTATTCCTGCTTGAGCGTCTGCGAGGACGACTTGATCTTTTCCACGAGCGTGCCGGCCTCGATGAAGTAGAACGAGTCGGTGAGGTCTGCCAGGTCGTCGAGCAGATGGCTTGAAATGAGCACGCTGCGTCCCCGCGCCACCTCGCTGCGCATCGCGTCGCAGGAGGTTTTCCGCTTTCCCGGATCGAGGCCGTTCAGCGGTTCATCGAGGATGAGGTACGGGCAATCGGTCGCTATCGCCATGGCAAGCTTTACCTGCTGCTTCATTCCTGTCGAGAGTTTACGGGTCGGCTTGTCGAGATATGGGGAGATTCCGAGGGAGTCGCAGAGCGAGTCGATGTCGGTGGCCGATTTCCACGCCTCCCTAACGAAAGCAAGGTGCTCGAGGGCCGATAGCGTGGGATAGAGATCCGCGCTACCCGAAGAGCTCAGGTAGACGAGTTCTGCAAATTCGGCTGATTGACGTTGGCTGATTCCGTCTGCCGCCAGGCTTCCCGAGCGGATGCGGGCGGGAAATTGGCCCGACAGCGCTTCAAGAAGGGTGGTTTTCCCCGAGCCGTTGGGAGCAACGAGGCCCGCCGCCGTTCCCGGGCTCAGGAAAAGCGACCCGATTGAAAGTATCGTCGTGCTCCCGTATCCCACGCTCGCGTCCAGAAGCTCGAGCCCATGGCGCTTTTTCGCGGGTCCAGGCTGTTTGGGGGAACGTGCCGCAACGGCGCCGACCGCAAAAAGGACCGCGACGTATGCCAGGGCCACGGCAAGCATCGATGCGCTGCCTGAACCGGAGCCAATGAATTCTGTCGGGAAGCATCCTACGTAGCCCGTTGCCTCGATAGGCGAGAACACGGCCAGCGGCAGGAGCCCGAGCACGGCATTATGCCCTAGTGCCGAATCGGACAGCAACGGGAATGCCGGGGCCGCGACAAGCAGCGCTGAGGTAAGGGGGCCCGCGAAGACGCGCCTCGTTGCGGTCGATAGGACGGCGGAGCAAACGGATATCAAGGTTCCGCCCGCAAGCAGCGCGAGAAGCAGGGCTGTGAAGACGTTTCCCGCGGTCGTGGTGGTAAGCGCGCCGTCATGGAAGAAGGCGATCGGGTACCCAATCTGCCCGAAGCCGTTTAGGGCCAAGGCGTAAATGCCCCCGGGTGCGAGGCCGGCGAGGAGCATCGCGGTCCCCGCGACGA
>NZ_QSQO01000019.1:0-327 GCF_003436775.1 Collinsella sp. TF11-5AC | reverse complement strand
CCCGGGTGCGAGGCCGGCGAGGAGCATCGCGGTCCCCGCGGCGATTATCGAAAACACGATCTGGATAAGGCGCCGGAATTTGGGCGCGGGCGCCTTCGCCGCCAGGGTCGCAGGCCTTGTGGCCCCGAGCAGGAGTATCGACGAGAGAAGGAAGGGGATGAAGGGAAGGAAAGACGGCACCATGGCAACGGCGTAAGGCAGGAAGGAAAGGAATGGCAGGTCGTTTGCGGAGGCCGGGATATCCGTGATGCCGGAGCTGCTCAGGGCACGGCAATATGCGAGCGCCGCGTCATTGGTCTCTCGGTCTCCCACGATGGACCCGGATTG
>NZ_QSQO01000018.1:0-45088 GCF_003436775.1 Collinsella sp. TF11-5AC | reverse complement strand
ACGTTGGTGAAAATGGTGAAAAATATATTGACGCTAACAGCCCCGGGGTTTCGACCTCGACCCCCTCGGCCTGCCCTTCGGGCCGGGCCGCAGCGCCTCGGCGCCGCCCTCGCGGTAGAGCCTGCACCAGCGCTCCAGCGGGGACTTCGACCTGATCCCGAACTCGGCCATGGCGTCGGCCTTCGCCATCCCGCCGTCGACCACGGCCGACGCCGCGGCGACCCTCTGCTCGAATGTGTACCTGGATTGCTTCCCGCCCATGGACAGCAGCGCCTCGCTTCCGAACGCCCGGTATACCCACTGCCATTCTCTCACGGTCTCGCGGGGGACGGACAGGGCCTCGGCCGCCGGCTTGCAGCCGACGCCGGCGTCGAAGAGCTCGACGGCCCGCCTCCTGGACTCCAGGTCGTGCTTCACCCTGAGGTCTATACTCATGGAAAACCTCCCATTTCCCGATGTCCAAGAAATGGGAGGCAGTTCACAGGCACCTTTGTGGTGGTTTTTGTTTTAGGCCGAGGGGAAGGCCTTGGCGGCAGTGCCTATCCTCGGCTTTTGCATAGTCTCGATCTGTAACACCAAGCCAGCGAAAATGGCTCTAACTGTTACAGATTTAGATGAGCCGTTCGGCCGTCAGCCCAACGTCTTGATCTGTAACACCAGGCGGCATATTTGGTCTCTAACTGTTACAGATTGAGATGCGGCGTGGGCGGCCGGCACAATATCTCGATCTGTAACAACTGCAGGGCTCAACGGACTCCAACTGTTACAGATTGAGACAAAACGATCAGGCAAGTCCAAAACCACCACTAAGGTGCCTGTCCCCTTTGTGGTGGTCGGGCGGCCGGCATAGAAAAAAGTCCCCGCCGGGCGTGTGCTCGACGGGGACTTTGCCGTTTGGTGGCTAGCGCTGTAGGTGATTACTCGCCCAGCAGGCTCTTGGTGATGGAAGCGGCGGCCTTCTTGCCGGCGCCCATCGCCAGAATGACCGTAGCGGCACCGGTGACGATGTCGCCGCCGGCCCAGATGCGGGGATCGGTGGTCTGGCCGGTCTCCTCGTCGGCGACGATGTAGCCCCACTTGTTGAGCTCCATCTTGCCGCCGATCTTCTTTGCGAAGGGGTTGGCGTTGGTGCCGATAGCCGAAATCGCGACGTCGCAGGGGATCTCCTCGATGGCGCCCTCGATGGGCACCGGGCGACGACGGCCGGACTCGTCGGGCTCGCCGAGTTCCATCTTCTGGACCTTGACGGCGCACACGGAGCCGTCCTCGCCAGCGACAAACTCGAGCGGGGAGACGAGCGGCAGAACCTCGACGCCCTCGGCCTTAGCATGGTGCAGCTCGGCGCGACGGCAGGGCATCTCGTCCTCGGTACGACGGTAGGCGATGATGGCGTGCTCGGCGCCCAGGCGCTTGGCGGTACGGACGGCGTCCATGGCCACGTTGCCGCCGCCAAAGACAACGACGTTCTTGCCGTGCTTGGTGGGGGTGTCGTACTCGGGGAACTTGTTGGCCTTCATCAGGTTCACGCGGGTGAGGTACTCGTTCGCGAAGAAGACGTTGGGCAGGTTCTCGCCGGGGACGTTGAGGAACTTGGGCAGGCCAGCGCCGGTCGCCACGTAGATGGCGTCGAAGCCCTGCTCGAACAGCTCCTCGGCCGTGGCCATGTTGCCCACGACGGAGTTGTACTCAAACTTGACGCCCATGTCCTCCAGGCCGTCAATCTCGCGTTTGACGACCGCCTTGGGCAGACGGAACTCGGGGATGCCGTAGACCAGCACGCCGCCGCCGGTGAAGAAGGCCTCAAAGACGGTAACGTCAAAGCCGTTACGGGCGAGCTCGCCGGCGCAGGTGATGCCGGACGGGCCGGAGCCGACGACAGCGACCTTCTTGCCGTTCTTGGGGGCCATCTTGGGCGTGGAGGCGAGCTCGGGGCGGTCACCCAGGAAGCGCTCGAGCTGGCCGATGGCCACGGGCTCGGACTTCTTGCCACGGATGCACTTGCCCTCGCACTGGTTCTCCTGCGGGCAGACGCGGCCGCAGATGGCGGGAAGCATGGAGTCCTCGCGAATGGTATCGAGAGCGCCGCCGAAGTCCTTCGCGCGGATCTGCTCGATAAAGCGGGGAATGTTGATGTTGACGGGGCAGCCCTCAACACAGAACGGCTTCTTGCAGTTGAGGCAGCGCTCGGCCTCGGCCAGCGCCATCTCTTCGGTGAAGCCCTTGTCGACGGGGCGGAAGTCGCAGGCGCGCTCGGCAGCCGGCTCCTCGTTATCGGGGGTGCGGGGCGACTTCATATCGGCAACGAAACGACCGTTAACTAGTGGCATGCGCAGCTCTTTTCCTCATAGGCCTTGAGGGACTCGCCCTCTTCGGAACGGTAAGCGGCCTGGCGGGCACGAAGGTCATCCCAGTCGACCAGGGTGGCATCGAAGTCGGGGCCGTCGACGCAAGCGAACTTGGTCACGCCGCCCACCTCGACGCGGCA
This sequence comes from Collinsella sp. TF11-5AC, assembly GCF_003436775.1. NCBI lineage: Bacteria > Bacillati > Actinomycetota > Coriobacteriia > Coriobacteriales > Coriobacteriaceae > Collinsella > Collinsella sp. TF11-5AC. Next base: position 42,603 of record NZ_QSQO01000018.1, on the reverse strand, counting down.
GCAGCCGCACATGCCGGTGCCGTCAACCATGATGGGGTTGAGCGACGCGGTGATGGGGGTGTCGTACTTCTGGGCGGTGAGGGTCGAGAACTTCATCATCGGAACGGGGCCGACGCAGAAGACCTGGCTCACGGCCTTGTCCTGCAGCAGGCGCTCCAGCGGAGCGGTGACAACGCCCTGCTCGCCGTAGGAACCGTCATCGGTGGTGATGTGGATGTGGTCCTCGTCGAGGAGCTCGCGGAACTGGTCCTCCATGAGCAGGAGGTCCTTGGCGCGGGCGCCCATGATGGCGTGCACCTCGTGACCGGTCTCGACCAGGTGCTTGGCGACCGGGAAGGCAATTGCCAGGCCGACGCCGCCGCCAATGACGGCGCAGGGGCCCTCGGCCATCTCGGTGGGAACGCCCAGCGGGCCCACGACGTCGCGCAGCGACTCGCCGGCCTCGTAGGTGGACAGCATCTCGGTGGTCTTGCCGATCACCATGAAGATGAACTCGACCCAGCCCTCGTCACCGTTCCAGCCGGCCAGGGTAAACGGGACACGCTCGCCCGTCTCGTTGGCGCGAACCATGAGGAACTGTCCAGCGTGCGCATGTTTGGCGATTGCGGGCGCCTCGATGCGGAACTTGAACACCTTCTCCGAGAACTGCGTCTTCTCCAGGATCTTATACATAGAACCCCTCTCTTGTTAGGGCCGCCGAACCGTGCCTCCACGGAAATGGACGGTAGCCCGAGTAAAACCGTACGCGCACAGGCGTTGTGCAGACATACGGTGCAAATTATACCCTCATGGACATGCTGTTTACGTGTGTCTTCGGCGGTTGGGAAAAGGGTTTATCCACTTCGACCTACCAAATAGGGATAGGTTTATTTTGGTCGGTTTTATCAGGCAAAACGGCAAAGGGGGCCGGCCTCGGGTTGTGATGAGGCCGGCCCCCTTTGGGGTGTTATGCGTGTATGGCGGCGCGGGGTTTATTGCGATGCGGCCACCGGGGCGTTTCCGCAGATAAAACCTGCCAAAATAAACATCCCTAAACGGTAGGTTTTAGTGCTTGCCGTTGGCGGAGGCGGCGCCGTTGACGTGGTCGCGGGCGTAGATTACGCCGTGCACGATGGCCAGACCGGCGGCGTCGGCGGCGCGGGCGCAGGTGTCCTGGAAGGCCTCGGCCTCGCGGGCGCGCAGCTGCTTGAGCACATAGTCTGCCACGGCCATCTTGCCGGGAGGGTTGCCGATGCCGGTGCGGATACGGCTAAAGTCGCGGCTGCCCATCTTGTCGATGATGGAGCGCAGGCCGTTGTGGCCGGCGTGGCCACCGCCCACCTTGACGCGCACGTCACCGGCGGGGATGTCGAGCTCGTCGTGGATGACGAGCAGCTCCTCGGCCTTGATCTTGTACTCGCGGCAGAGCTTGGAGATGGGGCCACCCGAGGTATTCATATACGACTGCGGCTTGACCAGCACGATCTGGCGCTTGCCACCCTCTTCCTCGGGATCGTTGATGTTGATGAGTGCGACCTCGGCGCCGGCCTGGTTTTTCCAGTACGTGACGCCGGCCTGACGGGCCAGCTCGTCAATCGCCTTAAAGCCGGCGTTGTGGCGGGTCTCGGCATATTCCTCGCCCGGGTTGCCAAGCCCGGCAACCATGCGAATCTTAAGCGGCTGTGCAGCTGCCATGTTCATCCTTTCGTTGATTTGTCGCCTGCTATGGTGAGCGACCCTGTTGCCGCTGTCAAATGGAGGGTAATTGAGGGCGTTTGGGGGCGTTTGGACGGCCGTCGAAATCCGAGGTGGACAGTTAGTTCAGATACGTATAAGTTCTGAGGACTCGAATTGCTCAATTCAATGCCGATACGTTGTTTTGGAGCTTTAGTTAGTCCATATGGCGCTGTTTTGAAGTCTACCCTGCCTTCAAATAGGGCGAATGGTATAGAGATAGCTGCAAAACAGTCTAATTCAATGCGTCCATTTATACGTATTTGAACTAACTGCCCAGCCCTGCTCGACGGCGCACGGGTGATTCGCCGTTTAGACCGGCGCGAGGCCGGTTCCGGCCCGCAGAGCGTTGAGCCAAGCGGCCTGACGCTTGCGATAGCCCTTGATACGGTACCGGAATCGGACTCCTGCGAGTCGATGCATCGTTTGGGCGAAGGCTTCGAGTGCAACAAGGTCTTTCATTTGGTCGCGATTGATAACCAGGACGTGGATGCCCATGGCCTTGAGGCCATTATTTCGATTGCCATCGTGGATGCGAGCGTTTTGAAGCTCATGCCCAATTCCGTTGTATTCGTTGTCGACTCCGGCTGCCGGGCAATATAGGTCGCAGATGGCATAGGGGATGCCCGAGGACATGTTGACCGCAAGAGTATCGAAGTCGATTCGATGGTTGAGTTGCAGGCCTCCCATGGGCAGGCTGCAACATCCGAATCCGCCAAAGCGCATGGGCGCTCCGAGAACGGCAAACATTAGGGATTCGGCTGGGGGTGCGGATCCAGCCCGGGCGAGTTTGACTGCCGTGCGAAACGAGGCGTATGAGCTACTTTTGGCGAACCGTGCGACCGCCTCGAGCTCTTCGATGGTCGTGGCGGGCTTGCATTTGTAGTGCGCCTGTTCATAGCGGGTTTCGTTCTGTTGTTCGGCCGCTGACTGGTTGCCCAGGCAATCAAGATCGCCCGTCGCTTCGTAGCCATCGCCCTTGGGCCAGATGTCGTCATGGGCAATGGGGTATGTTGCCCCGGGAGGAAGGGAGTAAGTTCCGACCAGTTCCATGAGAAGCATCAAGGTTTTGGCGACTGATTCATTTTTAGAACAAAGCATGGCTGTCATGGCAGGAGACGTTGCGTAGATGTCGGCCTCGACGTGCATAATTGCACCTTCAGGAAGCGGAGCGGAGAGAATATGCTGAAGAAGTCGCTTGTCGGGGCGTCGGTTGCCTTCGTTTGAAACGAGAAGATCGAGCAGCTCGGAATCATCTTCATTCCAGGCGTCGAGTATCGAAAGTGCGCCAAAGTCTATCGCGTCATTATTGGGAATGCAGCTAGCCAAGGCCTGTGCTTGCTGTTCACTATCAATGGAGCTCCAGGGTAGGGCAGAGTACGCCCGTCGTGCGCGACGAATTGCGCGGAGGGCGGAGAAATGTGAAATCACGGTCGTCATAGCTATAACGTACTAAGTTGGCGGCAGAATGCGACCGCCATACCGTTCTTTTCGCTCAGCGGGGTGCTGGGCGCCATGAACGGCCGGGTGTTAGGAAATCGGTGGAATCGGTTGAGGGGATTGCAGGAAATTGAGCTCTGCCGAGAAGGTTGACGATGGCTACTGGACAGTTAGTTCAGATACGTATAAGGCGGCGGGCGTTCGAGGTGTTTCTAAGGGCCTTCGAGGGCGATTTGAAGATAATATATGCGGCGGTTGTACTCGAAAACGATGAGCTTCGGGCGGCATGGCATCCGCCGGGGAGCTCAGAAGGCTCCGAACGGACCTTTGGAGCTTTAAAAAATACGTATCTGAACTAACTATCCAGGGCGGATTGGCGAGGAATAGAAAAAGGGTCGGAAGCGAGCTTCCGACCCTTTAAAAACATCAAAGATGATGCGATACGCGTTGGACTACAGCGCGAAGTCGCCGCCGACGAGCGTGGAGACGGGCTCCTCGTGGTAAACGGCGGAGATGGCCTGAGCGAACTCCTCGGCGACCGAGATAGTCTTGATCTTGCCGCCGACCTCGACGGGGATGGCGTCGGTGACGACGCACTCGACGATGGGGGCATCGTTCAGGCGCTCGATGGCCGGACCGGAGAAGATGCCGTGGGTGGCGCAGACGTAGATGTCACCGGCGCCCATAGCCTTGAGCTCCTTGACGTTGGCGCACAGGGTGCCAGCGGTGTCGATCATGTCGTCGTTGATGATGCAGGTCTTGCCCTTGATGTCACCGATGATGCCCATGACCTCGGCGGCGTTGTGGCGCGGACGGCCCTTGTGGGCGATGGCCAGGTCGCAGCCGAGCATGTCGGACAGCTTCTTGGCGGCCTTGGCGCGACCCACGTCGGGGGAGACGACAACCAGGTTGTCGGTGTCGAAGTGCATGTCGTTGTAGTACTGGCCAAACAGCGGCAGTGCGGACAGGTGGTTAACCGGGATATCGAAGAAGCCCTGGATCTGGCCCTGGTGCAGGTCGAGGGTGATAATGCGGTTGACGCCGGCGCGCTCGAGCAGGTTGGCGACGAGGCGGGCGGTGATGGGCTCGCGCGGGCCGGCCTTGCGGTCCTGGCGGGCATAGCCGTAGTGGGTGATAACGGCGGTGATGGAGCGGGCGGATGCGCGCTTGGCAGCGTCGGTGGCGATGAGCAGCTCCATGAGCATGTCGTTGACGTTGCCGCCGGCCACGGACTGAATCAGGAAGACGTCGGCGCCGCGGACGGTCTCGTCGTAGCGGGCGTAAATCTCACCATTGGCGAACTGCTTTAGCGTAAGGCCCGAAAGCTCGACCCCAAGGTACTCAGCAATCTTCTGAGCGAGGGGACGGTTGGAGGAACCGGAATACACGCGGATGGACTTGCGCATATTCTCCGACTTCTCGGGATCATTAATCGGCATTACCCTTCTCCTTTATACATCGAATGCCATATAGATGCCTTGTTGCATTGTAACCGCGCGGCGGGGTTTATCGGGTCTTGATAACGTCTTTACCGCCAACGGACACGAACCGACCACTCATCCGGTTGCGCAGGTCACGATAGAAAAAGGAGCCGCCCCCATGGAGCAGCTCCTTTTGTGCTTGGTAAAACGTTATACCTCGTCGTCCTCGTGCAGGCGGCGGCGGTAATCGGCGGCCCAGCCCTCAATATTTACCTGACGGGCGCGGCCCAGACCGAGCGCGTCTGCCGGGACCGGCTCGGTGATGACGGAGCCGGCGGCCACGAGTGCACCGTCGCCGATCTGGGCGGGCGCGACCATCATGGTGTCGGAGCCAATGAAGGCGTCCTTGCCGATGACGGTCTTGTGCTTGTGCACGCCATCGTAGTTGCAGGTGATGGAGCCCGCGCCCACGTTGACGCCGGAGCCCATGGTGGTGTCGCCGATGTAGGACAGGTGGGGCACCTTGGAACCCTCGCCGATCGTGGACTTCTTGATCTCCACGTGCGTGCCGGCCTTGGAGCCGTCGAGCATGTGGGTGCCCGGGCGCAGGTAGGCGCGCGGGCCGCAGTCGACGCCGTTCTCGATGACGGCCTCAATGGCGATGGTCTCATCGATGGTGCAGCCGCTGCCGACGGTGGTGTCGGTGAGGCGGCTGTTGGGACCGAGCTGGCACTCCTCGCCCACGGTGACGTGGCCGATCAGGTGCGTCTGCGGCCACACGACGGTATCGCGGCCGATAACGGCATCGGGGCCGATCCAGGCCTGTGTGGGGTCGATGAAGGTAACGCCCTCGGCCATCCAGTGCTCGTTGATGCGGTCGCGCGCGATGGCGGTGAGCTGTGCGAGCTGGATGCGGCTGTTGACGCCCAGGCCGTCGCGGTAGTCGTCGCAGTGGAAGATGGAGACAGCCTGGCCGTGGCCTTTGAGGATCTCGAGCATGTCGGGCAGGTAGTACTCGGATTGCGCGTTGTCGTTGCCGATCTCGTTGATGTGGGCGGCGAGCTGCGTGCCGTCAAATGCGTAGCAGCCGGCGTTGCACTCCAGCAGCGTGGCGGCCTGCTCGGGCGTGCAGTCCTTCTGCTCGATGATGCGCTCGATCTGACCATCGGCGCCCAGCTTGATGCGGCCGTAGCCGAAAGGATCGGGCGGGGTCATGGTCATGACGGTGCAGGCGAGCTCGCCGGTGGCGACGGTTTGCGCGAACTTGGCGACGGTGTCGGCGGTGATGAGCGGCAGGTCGCCGTTGAGCACGACGACGGGGCCTTGCGTGATGCCGCAGGCCTCGAGCGCGACCTTTACGGCGTGGCCGGTGCCCAGGCGCTCGGTCTGCTCGACGCACTCGACCTTGGTGGCGCTGTTGGCGTAGGCGCCGTCGATGAGGGCGCGCATCTCGTCGGCGTGGCTGCCGATGACGACCACGACGCGGCTGCAGCCGGCCTTGATGGTAGCGTCGACGATCCACTGGACCATGGGCTTACCCAGGATCTTGTGCGAAACCTTGCAGTGGTTCGACTTCATGCGGGTGCCCTCGCCGGCAGCGAGGATAATTGCGGTTGCGTCCATGTGATCTCCTGTTACGTTATAGAGACGTGTGTTTGGAAACGATACACGGCGCAATATGATACCGCAGGCATATGACGAGCGCGTAACGATTGGTTTGCGGCGGTTGAGGCTTGGGCCGTCGGTGCGGCGTTTGCGCTGGTTGTGTATGGCGGAGGCGCTGCGGCGTTGTCGTTTGAGCGAGGGGACGGGGGTGCCCGTGGATATCATGCGAGAGGAATCGGGCAACGAGCCCGTCGCGGCATTCTCGATGTCGCATCCGGCGGTGCCGTCACTCTACATGGTGCTGACGTTGGGGCTCACCATGTTCTCGATGCAACCGGTGCTGATTGCGCTGTCGCTCGCGGGCGGGTTGGCGTATGGATTTGCGACGCGCGGGGCTGCCCGCACGTTGGGCGCGCTTCGCTGGCAGCTGCCGGTGATTTTGATCATTGCACTGGTCAACCCGCTGTTTAGCGCATCGGGCTCGACCGAGCTTTTCCATATTGGCATGCGCGTGGTGTATTTGGAGAGCATGATGTACGGCCTGTGCATGGGTGGGCTGTTTGTGGCGAGCGTGCTGTGGTTTGAGGCCGCGGCGTCGATGCTCGAATACGATAAGGTGCTTGCGCTTTTGGGCAACGCCGCGCCGGTGATCGCGCTCATGATCTCGATGTGCATGCGGCTTATCCCACAGTTTTTGCGCCGCGGTCGCACGGTGCTGGCGGTGCAGGACGCGATCGATGTGCCGGGGCGCGCGCCGGCCGACCCCGTGCGTTCGCGCCTGCGGGCCTCGAGCGTGCTGATGGGCTGGGGCATGGAAGATTCGCTTGAGCGCGCGGATGCCATGCGCTCGCGCGGGTGGGGTGCTGCGTCGCGCCGTACGACGTATGCGCGGTATCGGCTGAGGCGCGGCGATGTTGCCGCGCTGGTTGGACTTTCAGTGTTTGGTACCGCCGCGGTGGCGGTGGCATGGACCGCGACAACGCAGTATTCGTTTTACCCGCAGCTTTCGGTGCCCGCGCCGTGGCTGGGCTATGTCGTGTACGCTGCCTGGATGGTGCTGCCCTGCGTGCTGCATGCGATCGATGAGAAGAGGTTCGGCTGATGGCTCGGTTGGATAGTGGCCCGGTGTCGGGCGCGGCGTGCGACCCGGATATGCCGGCGATTGAGGTGCGGAGCCTGAGCTTTACCTACCCCGGGGCTGATGCTGCGGTGCTCGAGGGGCTCGACTGGTCTGTCCCCCAAGGTGCATTTGCGCTGCTTGTTGGCGGTACCGGATCGGGTAAGTCGACGCTGCTGTCGCTGCTCAAGCCCGAGATCGCTCCGGCGGGCGAGCGCACTGGCGATGCGCGCGTGCTGGGCGAGAACGTTGCCGACATGGACGTGCGCGCGTCTGCGGAGTGCGTGGGCTACGTGTTCCAGGATCCCGAGAACCAGATTGTGTGCGAGACCGTGTGGCACGAGATGGCGTTTGGCCTGGAAAACTTAGGCATGTCGCGCGACGAGATGCGCCGCCGTGTTGCCGAGACCAGCTATTTCTTTGGTCTGGAGGACTGGCTTCATCGCGATACCGATACGCTTTCGGGTGGCCGCAAACAGCTGCTGTCGCTTGCCGCCGTCCTGGCGCTGCGTCCGCGTGTGCTGCTACTCGACGAGCCCACGTCTCAGCTCGATCCCGTTGCCGAGAAGAATTTTCTGCACGCGCTGTTTCGCGCGAACCGTGAGCTGGGCTGCACGGTTGTTGTGGCTACGCATCAACCGCGGCCGATGCTCGAGTATGCGACGTGTGCGTACCGGATTGAGGGCGGTCGTGTGCGCGAGGTGGCGGATATGGCTTCTTTGGGACGCCGAGAATCGCTGTTTTCCGATGACATGTTGGGGTGGGGTGCCATCCGATGTGCAAAAAACGGAGTATTCAGCAGGCGTGAGGACAATTTGGGCTCTCTGGAGCCGCCCGGGGACGTAGCGAGCGCGAAAAAAAGTTCGGAATTGGACAAATCGTCCGAATTTGTGGCGCAAACGTCACTCGAGAACGGCTCGGAAGCCTTCCCGCGCACGGATGGAGGCAGAATACTCCAAAAAATGCACGGCGGGTCGGCTACCACCCTGTCGGAAGGCTGGTTTCGCTACGATCGCGTTGGCGGTTGGGTGCTGCGCGGGCTCGATGTGACGTTTTCAGCCGGCGCGGTGCATGCGGTCGTGGGCGGAAACGGCTGCGGCAAGTCGACGATGCTCTCGGTGCTGGCCAAGACCGCCAAGCTGCAGCGCGGCCGCATGGTGCGCGGAGCGGCTTCGGCGGCGCTGCTGCCACAGAATCCCAAGGCCCTGCTGGTCGCCGAGACGGTTCGCGATGAGCTGATGGAATGGGCCTCGACCTGCGGATATGACGAGAACTTGGCGCGGGAGCGTGCGGCGCAACTGGGATTGGACGGCCTGGAGACGCGCCACCCCTACGACCTCTCGGGCGGACAGCGCCAGCTGCTCGCGCTGGCAAAGCTGCTGCTGATTGGCCCCGAGCTGCTGCTGCTTGACGAGCCCACGAAGGGCTTGGACCTGGAGAGCCGCCGTATCATCGCCCGCGCCCTGCGTGACCATGCGAATGCCGGCGGTACCGTCATCATGGCCACGCACGACTTAGACTTTGCCGAGCAGGTGTCCGACGACGTCGCCATGATGTTTGACGGCGAGATTGCCTGCATGGAGCCCCCGGCCGACTTCTTTGCCGACAACGTGTTCTATAGGGCGTGATGGGATGACGGACTGTCGTTTCTCGCGCTTGCTTGCAAAACTGGAGATCCCGCTGCTGCTGGCGGTGCCAGCCGTGATGGCTGCGGCGTTGCTGGTGGGCATTGAGCAGGCGGCGCTTGCCATGCTGGTTGTAGTGGCGCTCGTGCTCGCACTGTTCTTTGCGGGTTACGAGGCGTCGCGCCCGGGCCTGCGCCAGATTATGCCCACGCTGGTGTTGGCGGCGTTGGCCGCGGCGGGGCGCATCTTGTTTGGCCCCATTCCCGACTTTAAACCGGTGAGCGCCATCGCCATTATCGCGGGGGCGACGCTTGGTCGCCGCAATGGTTTTATGGTTGGCGTGTTGGCAGCGCTGACCAGCAATTTCTTTTTTGGGCAGGGCATGTGGACGCCGTGGCAGATGTATGCCTGGGGTCTGGTGGGCTATATCGGTGGCGCACTGGCGCATGCGGGCGCGTTTGACCGCGCCGATGGAACCGTGCGAATGCCGGCACTGTTGGCGTATGGCTTTGCGTCGGGCTTGCTGTATGGCGTCGTGATCAACGCGTATGACATCATTGGTTTTGTACAGCCGCTTACTTGGGCGGGTGCCGTGGCGCGTCTTGCCACGGCAGTGCCGTTCGATATTACGCACGGCCTTGCGACCTGCGTGTTTTTGGCCGCCTTGTACAAGCCTTGGTGCCGTCGCATTAACCGTGTCGTCGTGAAATACGGGCTGTAGGGCTGGTCGCGCCGGGGCGGGAATCAATACTGCCGAAGTGCCATTTTAAAACTATGCCGGTTTACGGGGCTAGATTGGCGCGGGCCGACCATACCAGCATTTTTCGAAATAGGGCACACCGTCTACCTGCGTTTTATTATCTCGGAATTGCATATGGTTGGGGGTTCGCGATTCAGCCCCGTAAACCGGCATAGTTTTGGAATGGCCGGCTGATATGACGGGCATCGTGGCCCTCAGAGAGCCAAATTGATCCATTTTCTTCCGTCCCCAGATGTCCCCAGGGAATCAGTTGACGGCGCTTGCCACGAAACTGGCCCATCTACTACGTTTAGCTTGATAGTCCCGACCATGACCGCGTTTTATGAAAAACCGCAGGCTTTCTACGTGCGGTTTTCTTTTTGCGTTGTTCGCTGTGGTTGAGGGTGGTGGCTTAAACGTAGTAGATGGGCGTGTTTCGTGGCGGATGGGTCACGTGGATACCCCCACGAGGCCCAAAATGATTCGTTTTCCTCCGTCCCCAGGGGATCAGCTGGGGCTAGAGCTCTAGCGCGAGGGTGACGGGGCAGTGGTCGCTGCCGAAGATGTCGCCGCGGATGCCGGTGTCGCGTACGTTGTCGGCGATGGCGTCACTCACCAGGAAGTAATCGATGCGCCAGCCGGCGTTGTTCTTGCGCGCATTAAATCGGTAACTCCACCAGCTGTAGACGCCCTCGACGTCGGGGTTTGCCGCGCGCCAGGTGTCGGTAAAGCCGGCGTTGAGCAGCTCGGTAAACTTGCCGCGCTCCTCGTCCGAAAAGCCCGCGTTGCCGCGGTTGGACTTGGGGTTCTTAAGGTCGATCTCCTCGTGCGCAACGTTAAAGTCGCCGCAGGTTACGACGGGTTTGCCGCCCTCGCGCTCAAGTGCGCCCAAAAAGCCGCGGTAGGCATCGTCCCACGCCATGCGCACGTCGATGCGCGCGAGCTCGTTTTGGGCATTGGGCGTATAGACGTCGACAAACCAAAACTTGTCGAACTCGAGCGCGCAGACGCGGCCCTCGGTTGCAGCCTGCGCTACGAGCTCGGCCGCCTCGCCCTCGCCGGCGTAGGGCAGCAGGGCATCGGCGTGCAGCACGCGCAGCGGTTCCTGGCGGCTAAAGACCGCGGTGCCCGAATAGCCTTTGCGCTCGGCGTAGCTCCAGGTTTGGTGATAGCCGGGCAGGTCGATATCGACCTGGCCCTCTTGCAGCTTGGTCTCTTGCAGCGCCAGGATGTCGGCATCGAGCTCCTGCGCGATCTGGATAAAGCTCGGGTCCTTTTTGAGCACGGCGCGCAGACCGTTAACGTTCCACGAGGCAAAGGTGTAAGTCTGAGGCATGGTGTCCTTTCGACGGGGTTGGCAGGCTTAAGATTAACGCAACTAGAGCGGGGCGGAGTCCGCGAGTGATAGTGCGAACGCCGCCGTCCCGGAGACACGGACGGAGGACATATATGACGCAGGCAATATCGGATCCCAAGCAGGCCTCCGCCGCGCTGGCGGAGCTGTTCGAAACCCATAGCCACGTGGTCTTCTTTGGCGGCGCGGGTGTTTCCACGGCAAGCGGCATTCCCGATTTCCGCAGCGTGGACGGTCTGTATCACCAGCGGTTTTCCTATCCGCCCGAGACTATGCTCTCGCATAGCTTTTATGAGACGCATCCGGCCGAGTTCTTCGACTTCTACCGCACCAAGATGATCGCGCTTGGCGCCAAGCCCAACTGCTGCCACACCAAGCTGGCCGAGCTGGAGCGTGCCGGCAAGCTCGACGCCGTGGTGACGCAAAACATCGATGGCCTGCATCAGGTGGCCGGTTCACGGCGCGTGTTTGAGCTGCACGGCTCGGTCCACCGCAATATCTGCCAGACGTGCGGCGCGGTCTACAGCGCCGAATGGATTTGCGCGCGCGAGCACGAGGATGCCGTGGGCGTGCCCGTGTGTCCTGCGTGCGGCGGTCGCATCAAGCCCGATGTGGTCCTCTACGAAGAGCCGCTCGATGAGCGTGTGCTTACCGGCGCCGTTGCTGCCATCGCCGCAGCCGACGCCCTCGTCGTGGGCGGAACCTCGCTCGTAGTGTATCCGGCGGCGGGCCTTACGCGTTACTTTACTGGCGATACGCTGGCCATTTGCAATTTGGCGCCCACCGATCAGGATGCAAATGCCGACCTGCTGATTTCTTGCGACATCGCGGCCGCGTTTGCGTTCTAGTCCGCGCGCGCGGATACAATAGAAAGACTGATTGCAAAGCGACCCCGCCGTCAGCGCCCGAGCGCGGCGGCGTGGGCATTTTAGGAGGATGTTCATGGCGAACGACAGCAAGACATGGCGGTGCGGAAAGTACGAGCTCAGCTTTGATCGTCCGCGCATCATGGGCGTCCTCAATGTGACGCCCGATTCGTTTAGCGACGGCGGGGAGCACTTCGACCCGGATGCCGCCATCGAGTACGGCCTGGCGATGCTCGATGCCGGCGCCGACATCATCGACGTGGGCGGCGAGTCCACGCGCCCCGGCTTTACCCCGGTCAACCCCGACGAGGAGGCGCGTCGCGTGCTGCCCGTCGTGCGCGCGCTCGCCAAAGAGGGCGCTATCGTCTCGATCGATACGCGTCATGTGGCGGTTGCCAAGGCGGCGGTGCGCTGCGGTGCTTCGATTGTCAACGATGTGACGGGCTTCACCGACCCCAAGATGGTCGAGTTCGTTAAGACGAGCACCTGCGGCGTCATCGTAATGCACGCCGGCGAGGTCGCCGCACCCGCTCGTACGCACGCGACGGTGCAGCTCGATACTTCGGCCGCGGCGTTTGTTGCCGAGAAGGCGCGCGAGGCGGCCGCCGAGGCTGCGCGCGAGGCTGAGAAGCCCGCTCGTCGCCGTCGCGGCAAGTTGTTGGGCGACCCTAAGCCCGAGGCAAAGCTCCCGGGTGGCGTGGTGCAGCCCTCGCTGCCGTTTGGCGAATCGGAGCCCGCGCCCGAGCCTGTTGACGAGCCAGAGACGCCGACTGCCGAGCAGGCTGCCCCTGCCGCCGCTGCACCCGAGACCGTGCCCGCAGCTACCGAAGCCACACCAGAGCCCAGCGACCACCTGGCCGCCATGATGCGCCGCAGTGCCCGCCGTGAGGAAGCCTATGTGCCCACCTCGCAGCTCCGCCGCTTTACCCTGCCCGATTCGGCGCCCATCATGCGCCGCGTCATGGGCTTTCTGTCCGATCAGGCCCGCACGCTCATCCATGCCGGCGTGTCGCGCGACCGCATCTGCATCGATCCCGGTCCGGGCTTTGGCAAGACGGCCAACGAGGATATCGTCATCCAGCGCGAGACCGCCAAGATGGCGTCGCTGGGCTATCCGCTCATGTGCGCCGTGTCGCGCAAGCGTTTTGTGGGCGCCGTCTCGGGCGTGACCGAGGCCGCCGCGCGCGATGCCGCCACGTTTGGCGTGTGCCTGGGCGCCATCCAGGCCGGTGCCAACATCGTGCGCGTGCACGACGTCACCGGTTTCGCGCAGTTCCTGAACGGTTACTGGGCTGTCGCCAAGCCGCAGCCACGTCGCGCGTTTGTGGCCGTGGGTTCCAACCTGGGGCATCGCTGCGACAACATCCGCGCCGCCCGCGACATGATTGCCGAGATCCCGCTCACCTGCGTGTCCAACTCCTCGCGCATCTACGAGAGCGAGCCGGCCTACGAGACGCGCCAGGACGCGTTTGCCAACGCCGTTATCGAGATCAAAACCGAGCTGGCGCCGCTGGTGCTGCTCGACGAGCTGCAGAAGATCGAGCTCGAGCTGGGCCGCGACCGTTCCAAGAAGGCTAAGGTCAACGGCCCACGCACTATCGACTTGGACCTGCTGTGGATGGATGGCGAGACTCACGGCGGCAAAAAGCTGCGCCTGCCGCATCCGCTGATCGGCGAGCGCGACTTTGTGCTGGTGCCGCTCGAGGACCTGATGCACGACCCGGCGCGGTTCTTCCGCTTCAACGGCGTCGAGGTCAAGGAGCCCGAGGATCGCGTGGGCCATATCGTGGGCGAATTGGGGCGTATGTAGATGATCGAGATGAATGCTGTTGTCGCCGGTACCGAGCTCGACGCGGCGCGTGACGCGGGCCGCGAGGGCATGTCCGCGGGCCGGTGCGCGTGGAGCGCGGGCGATGCATCGCTGACGTTTTCGCTGGTCGTGCGCCCCGATGTGAACATGCACGCCTTCCACGGCCTGCCGTTTGTGGCCGCAATGGGCATGATGGACGCGCTCGCGGGCACGGCCGCAACGCCGGGCCTGGGGCTTGCCGGCAAGGTGGGCATCCAGTGGCCGAGTGGCATCGTGTGCGGCGCGCCTGCGTTTGAGACGTCGCTCGCGCGCGTCGCCGTCAACGGCGGTGCCGGTGCCGCGGGCATGTTTGCCGCGGTGACGGTGGATATTGAGCGTTCGGCACTGGGCGAGCTCGGCGTGGATATGGGCGACGAGGTACTGGTCGAGGCATTGGCCGCGGCGGTGCTCGCTCGCGTTGACGCCTGGGCGGTTGCCGCCAACACACCACAGGGCGCTGCCGGCCCGCTGGCCCCGGTGCTGGGCGAGTATTTCGATATGGTGCCGCTGCTGGGTCGTCAGGTCGCGGCGGTGTCGCCCAACGGCCTGCCGCTCGCGGTCGGCGTGTTTGCGGGCCTGGACATCTGGGGCCGCGCGACCATTAAGACTGACGCCGGCGAGCAAGAGTTTCCGCCCGAGGCCGTGCGCATTCGCGGGCTGTAGCGCGCGGCGCCCGCACTCAAAGATAACGATGACAACAAGACCCTCCTCGGCCTGTGCCGGGGAGGGTTTCGCCTATCTGGGGAATGGGTTGCCAGCATCCTATTCCTCAAAACTGAAAAATTTTCGTTTTTGAGGAATAGCGATAAAAGACCGCGAGGAGGCCCCGATGAAACTCATCAATAGAACGTCATATATGGACACGTTGACGAGTCTTATTGGCGTGCCGGACATCAAGGTCATCACGGGCATCCGTCGTAGCGGTAAATCAAAATTGCTCGAGGCCCTCCGCGATTACGTGGAGGCACATCTGTCCAATTCGAATGTCATCCATATCAACTACAACCTCGATGAGTTCGAGAACCTGCTCGAGTATCACGCGCTGCTCGCCTATGTAAAAGAGCATCGAGTGTCCGGCAAACAAAACTTTCTGCTTATCGATGAAGTTCAGATGTGCGACGGTTTTGAGCGTGCGATCAATAGCCTTCACGCATCCGAGCAGTACGACATATTCATTACCGGATCGAATGCCTTTTTGCTGTCGAGCGATCTGTCGACGCTCTTTACGGGGCGTACGTTCGAGATCGAGGTTTTCCCATTCTCGTTTGAGGAGTATCGTCTCTATGGCGACGAGGGCGAGGTCGACCGCGACTTCGATGAGTACGCGAGAACCGGCGGTATGTCCGGCTCTTACCCTTATCCACTGCAGGAGCAGCGCTATCAATATCTCTCCAACGTCTTCAAGACGCTCATTGTGAGATATATCGTGCAGCGGCATAACGTGAGAAACGAATCGGCGCTGCTGCGCATTGCCGATTACATGATGGACAACGTTTCCAACATTACGTCGGCACGCAACATTACTGATGCATTAAATGCGGATGGGTTAAAGATTACGAACAAGACGGTCGGCACGTACATGGGGTACCTGTGCGATGCGTTTGCCTTCTATAAAGTTCGTCGGTACGACATTCGTGGCAAAAAATACCTTAAGAGCGGCGAGAAGTACTATCTGGCGGACCATGCGTTTAAATATGCGCTTCTTGGTACACGTGATATGGATTGGGGACGCGTATACGAGAACATGGTGGCAGTCGAGCTGCTGCGCCGCGGATACGAGGTATATGTCGGCGTGCTCTATAAAAAGGAAATAGACTTTGTAGCAATCAAACGGAGCGAGAAGCTCTATATTCAGGTGAGCGACGACATCAGCTCGGATAAGACATTTGAACGCGAGATTTCACCACTGCTGAGCATTGGCGACGCGTACCCCAAGATGATTCTCGCCCGCACGCATCACGAGGCCACGGATCGCGATGGGGTGCAGATCGTGGACCTGGCGAGGTGGTTGTGCGGCGAGGCTTAGCAAAAGGTCCTATTCCTCAAAATCGAAAAAATTTTGATTTTGAGGAATAGGACCGATGCGTTGCCTAGTTCGCCGCTCGCGCTCGACTTAAACCCCGCCTTACCCCAGCCTCTGCATGCGGCGGTAGATTTCGCAGATGCCTTTGATGGTGAGCTGCCCGTCGACCACGTCGAAGGCGTCGGTTGAATCGGCGACGATGCTGGCGAGGCCACCCGTGGCGATAACGGTGGCGTCCTCGCGCCCCAGCTCGCGCTTCATGCGCGCGACCAAGCCCTCGGCCATGGCGGCGGCGCCCGTTACGGCGCCGACTTTGATGCACTCCTCGGTATCGCGGCCGATGGCGTGCTCGGGCGCCTCGAGCGGAACGCTGGCGAGCTTGGCGGCTCGGGCGGCGAGCGCGTCCATCGAAATGCGGATGCCCGGCGCAATCGCTCCACCAATGTAATAGCCGTCCTCGTCGATGACGTCGATATTGGTTGCGGTGCCAAAGTCCACCACGATCGCCGGGGCGCCGTAGAAGGTCTCGGCAGCGACGGCGTTGGCGATGCGGTCGGCACCAACGGCCTGGGGACGCGCCGCCCGCAGCTTGGTCACGGCCGCCGTCTGCGGCCCAATGACGATGGCGTCCGCGGCAATGCGGTTGGCCACGGCGTGCCACTCGCGCGAGAGCTGTGGCACCACGCCGGCAAAGGCGATCGCGTCGACCGCGCCGAGCGAGAGGTCGTACATCTTAAAGAAACCCATCAGGCGCACGTGGACCTCGTCGGCGGTATAGGAGCGGTCGGTGGGCATACGCCACGACTGCACCAACTTGTCTCCGTCAAACAGGCCCATGGCCGTCTGCGTGTTTCCCATATCGATAGCGAGCAGCATGTCTACTCCAGGTGTCGGCGTAAAAGGACGCGCACCATTGTATACGCGCCGTCGGGGCCGCTGAGCCGCGATTCGCTTACGGTGATATGGGCTGAGGGGTTTAAATATGAAGGAATTATGCTCTACGAGATTTTCCTTGCCGCTTACCGAACTCCCGCGTAATATTCTTTCTTGCGCACATGAGGCGCCCAGACATTGCGGGGTGGAGCAGTCTGGTAGCTCGCCGGGCTCATAACCCGGAGGTCGTAGGTTCAAATCCTGCCCCCGCGACCAAGACTTTTAGCAGCTCAGAGGCATTGTTCCTCTGGGCTGTTTTCTTTTTTGACTTTCAATCTTGGTCGAATTTTGGTCGAAATCAATTTTAAACAGCCTATTTTGAACAGGGCGCCTGCCTGAACCAGCCAGCACAGAAACAGAGGGTAGGGATTACGGGTTGTAGGATGCCGACGGACAAGCACCATGCTGCCTCAAATCCGCATGGAGCTTGGCCGGGGCCGTCTCTTTGCCTCAAGGCGGGCAGTGAACTCAGGCAATCGAACCTCTTCGCATTTGTTCTCTAGGAACTGAGCGACACGCTCCTCGCAATTAATGTTGCCGTTATATGCGGAATACCAGAAGAGAGATCGCAGGGCGTAAGTCAGTGCATGAAGGGCTGCCCGTCGTTTTGATAATGACATAATTAAGCGGCAAACTAAAGCGATCGGAGCGACCATGATTCTTGATAGCCTGCGTAACAGCGCGTCTTTTAATGAAACCGACCGAGCTATTGCTACCTATCTGCTCAATCATACCGGCGACCTTAAGACCCTCACTATGGCAAAGCTCGCACAGGAGACTTATACTTCGAACGCGACTATCATCCGCTTTTGCAAGAAACTGGGCCTAAGCGGCTATCGAGAGTTGATCATGCAACTCATCCAGGAGATAAGCGGGGATTATCTTCTGGCTGCCACCGTTGATCGCAATCGTCCTTTTGACAGCACCGACTCAATTGAGGCCATCGAGGGTAACCTTGCGAATCTCTTGAAGGGCATCATAGATCAAACGAAAATCGAGCTCGATAGCGCCAAATTAAGCATAATCGCTAAGGCGGTTCTTAGCGCCCCACGAATTTACATCTTTGCCAAAGGGGAAAGCTACCTGGCGGGATGCATCTTTCGCAACAATCTTCTTAAGCTCGATCGTCATGTCACCATGGCGGACGACGGAGGCCTGCAGACACTGCATGTTAAAAACGGCAAGCCCGGCGACCTGTTTTTATTCCTAAGCTACAGTGGCATTCACTATGACTATTCCAAATACGCTGCCACTCTTTCCGAGCGCGGAATCAAGCCGTGTCTAATTACGGCGTTTTCTGATTCGGTGCTCGCCAGGCAATGCGATACTGTCTTGCCCATTCCAAAATCAGAACGCGTGATTGGAAAGGTGGCAAATTACTCTTCTTTGGTCTCGCTCACGTATACGCTTCAGGTTATTTATTCGCTTATATTCAATCAGGACTATCAAGAGAACTATCGTGTAAAACACGAGGCCGATTCATTCATCTTCACGAGTTTTGCTGAGATCTAGGCATATAAAAGATGGCCCCAAGGCAATTGCCTTGGGGCCATCTTTTGTGCTTTTGGTATTTGGGCGGTTCCTCTACTTCAGCTCAGGCCAATAGCCCTTGTTCGCCTCGATCATGTCGTCCAAGACTTCCTTGGCCACGCGTGCTGAGGGAATCGTGCGATTGAGGGCGAAGGCTTCGAGTGCCTTCTGGTAGGAACCTTCGATAACGGCTTCGACCACAAGGCCTTCACAGGCATCCTGCTGTTCGATAAGGCCCTTATAGAAGCGGGGAATCTTCCCGACGCGAATCGGTTCGGCTCCTCGATCAGTGATGTACGCCGGAACCTCGACTGTCGCGTCGTCCGAGAGGTTCTCGATTGCACCATTGTTGGGCACGATCACCAGCTGGCGATGGCGCAGGTCTTTTGCCAGAGACTTGACGACATCGACAATGAACTTGCCATGCACGCCTACGTAGAACTGCGTGAGATCGACCTTTTCACCGCGCTTAAGCGCCGCAGATGCGTCGAAGATGCGCTTTTCGCGGCCGTTTACGACCTGCATGCCACGCGTGTTATTGATGTCCATGTACTCCACGCAGGCGTCGGGCAACAGGTAATACTGGTAATAGGTGTTGGGGAGGTAATCCTGGAATAGCGTAGAAATCGTTGCCGCATTCTTGAAGGTGTGGGCCCAATCTGGGTCCTTCACCAAGGCATCGTTGAGGCTTGCTTCGGAAATGTAACCGTACTTGCGCACATGTTCTTTGAGCTTGTCCGTAACGTCGACGCCCTTGCAGCGTACGTTGGTAAACCACCCAAAGTGATTGAGGCCAAAGTAGTCGACCTCAATGTCGTTGAGTTCGCACCCTAAAATCTCTGCCATGCGGGCTTCAATCTCCACTGGCATATCGCAGATGTCGAGAATGCGAGCGTTAGGACGCAGCTTGTGCATTGCCTTGGCTACGATGGCAGCGGGGTTGGAGTAGTTGACGATCCAGTAGTCCTTGCAGGCGTACTCCTCGCAGAAATCGACAAGCTCGCACATGGGGAAGATGGTTCTCATGCCATATGCCATGCCACCTGCTCCGCAGGTCTCTTGGCCGACTACGCCATGGCGCAGGCTGATTTGCTCATCCTGGATACGCATCTTGAGCCCGCCCACGCGCATCTGCGCCATAACAAAGTTCGCATCTGTAAATGCTTCTTTGGGGTCGACGGTTACATGCAGGGGAATCTCGGGAGCAAGGTCATCGATGACTGCTTTAACCACCACGGCGACCGTATCTTGGCGCTCCTCGTCGATGTCATAGAGCCAAAGCTCGCGAATCCCCAATTCATCCTTTTGGTCGATCAGGTCTTTGACGATGCCGGCGGTATAGGTGCTGCCGCCGCCGCAGATGACAATCTTGTATCCGTTCATGTTGTTCATGCCTTTCAAATCAAATTGAGCCGCAGATAATCTTGACCACTATCTGTATGAAGTAAGTAGCGATGTTGATAACCGCTGCCATGCCTGCAATGCTGCCTGCGTCCGTGTGCCTTCCTGAATGCCGGGTCCAAACCGCTGCGAGCAGACCAAGGAGCGGCCAGATAAAACCACATACGAATGCAGCCATGAGAGCGAGAAGACCCTTTGTCGACTTTTCTTTATACATGTTGAGCAAACGTTCGAACATGTCTTGGATTGAATGAAACGTCTTGGTTAGCATGAGGTCTCCTCGCTTATCGCCCGTCGATTAGGCGATCGTTAATCTTCCAGATTAAGGATGGGACGCAGCAGGTCGTAGACGGAGTGCACGTTGGTTCCCACAACAATCTGGACATTGGTACCGTTCTTAAACAAGCCCTTGTCGATAGCCTTCTTGATGGTCTCTTCGTTGACCTTGCTGGGGTCTTTGACCTCGACACGGAGACGAGTCATGCAGCAGCCCATGGTGTTGATGTTGTCCTTGCCGCCAAGGCCGTTGATGATGTTCTGCACCATCTCCTGCTGTTTTGCGTCGACTTCCGGCGTTCCGGAGGACTCGAGAGCATTGTTGTCTCCGGAGACCTCTGCAGACCACTCTGCGGAACGGCCGGGCGTCATGAGGTTGAGTTTCTTGATTACCATCGCCAGAACGATGAACGAAACGGCGGCAAACACGATGCCCAAGACGATGTAAATCGGGAACTTGGTGACGCCCATTGGCAAAGGCAGGCCGAGCGTGAGCAGCTCGATGCCACCGTACATGTTAAGCAAGCGGACTCCCAGGACAAACAGGAGCATCTCGCCCAGTCCGTAGAACAGGCTGTAGGCAACCCAGAGAATCGGAGACGCGAACAGGATCATGAAGTCAAGCGGCTCGGTGATGCCGGAGAGCATGGCTGTGATGTAAATAGGCACCAGCATGGCTGCAACGGCTTTTCGATTCTCAGGACGGGAGGTTGCAATCATTGCGAGCACGGTGCCAAGGGTTACGAATTCCTTGCCAAAGCCGAACATGGCAAAGCGGACAGAGGGGTCGACTGTGGTGAGGGACCCGTCGGCGATAAGAGGAAGCTCGGCATAGAAGATGTTTGCTGCGCCAGAAACGCTCTGGCCGGCGATGACCGCCGTGCCGCCAATCGCGGAGTAGTCAAACGGCATCCACATAAAGTGGTGCATGCCGAGAGGTACGAGGACGCGGTTCAGGAAGCCGTAAATGAAAACGCCCAGACCACCCGAGGCTGCGATGAATGAAGAAGCGTTGCTGATGGCGTTGGCGATAGGGGGCCACACGATAGTCGCTCCGATGCCGAAGACAATGCTCAGCGGAACCATCGCCAGAAGGGCCAGGCGGGGTCCGCCGTAAATCCGGATATACTCCGATACCTTTACGTCGATCAGTTTGTTATAGAGCCAACCGCAGAAGCATCCGATGAGTACGCCGCCGAAGACGTTGACATCGGTAACTTGAAGACCCAGCACCGTTGCCTGGCCAGTGCCATACAGACCCATCGCGCCGGCTTTTGCCAGCTGATCGGTGAGCGTCAGGTAGGCGTTGTTGACATACAGGAACATGAGGTAACTAATAAGTCCAAACACTGCCGCGTTGGATTTTTGTTTCTTTGCGAAGCCTGCCGTTAGGCCGACTGCGAAAATCACCGGCAGGTTGCCGATCACCGCGGAGTTGGTTGCCGCGGAGAGCAGCGTGCCCAGATCTGCGACAACTCCGCTGCCGAGCGAGCATACCGTGGCGATGGCCAAAATGATGCCCGTTACCGAAAGGTACAAAATAGGGTCGACGATAACGCGGCCAAAGTTCTGGAAGGCCGTTTTGACTTTATCCATCTCTTCCCCTCTCCTAACTAATCTCGGGGGCTTGCCCCTTGGACAGAGGAGGCGCTCACATGCTTGCCGGCGTTGGATGTTGATGTCCACCTCTGTTTACTGGCTTCATGATAGATAGAGTGTTCACAAAACATGCGGGACGGAACAAACGGTGCTTAAAACGAGCTCGGCTAGTCTTTTTCGCTGTTACCATCTTTCCATTTCGGCCAGCGGTATACATTTTTAGGCAAACGGCTTTGGGTGCGAGCGGCTGGTCGTGTCTTGATTTGCCAGGTCTGGAATCCGTCTATCTCTATTTGCATCAGGCTCGTGTGAAGTCTGGATATTGAGGAGGCGTTTCGACTCTTGCCATCCGTGTATCCTGGAGGAAAGGAGGGGGAGTCGAAAAAGTTCTTCCCAACAGAGGACTATGAATACAGGCTGGATCCGTCGTATGGGCCAAAGGACGAAGGAAGAACAGACGCTATGCCTCCAGCAGAGCCCAGGAACAACCGGGTGTTCTCACTGCTCCAGAAATACAACCGGCATGGTCTTCTGGTTCCAGTTGGCGCCGACCATATGTGGAACGCGGCGATGGAGAGCAAGTTCTGCCGGTTGACGCTCCTCGGCAAACATTATCGAGGGCTTGCGGACCAGGGCCTACTTTGACATGTTGACTAACGAGGCTTTCAGCGATCATGCTCAAACTTTAGGGCTTGTGGCAAGAGGTCGGATAACGCTCAAGCCGTTTGATGCTCATCGTCTTGGATGAGGTCTATGCCGAAGCACTTCTTTCCCGCGTCCTTGAGGGATGCGCCGATGTGATACGCGGTCGCACCGTCGAGGATAAGGAAGCGGTCGTGGAACGTTCTGGTGCGGCGGACGGTGAGCTGCGGGTACTGTGCGTTGAACACGTCGACATCGCCTTGCGTGAGCCGGTTGCCGGACGTGTAGACGGTCACCGCGACGCCCTTGCGCTTCTTTGCGAGGATGTTCAGGGTGTGGACATCTACGTAGCCATCCACGAGGGAGATTTCGCGCTCGGCGCGGCCCACGAGATCTGTCAGCAGGCTGAAGGCGTCGAGCATCTGCCCGGCGAAGAAGATCCGCTGGGGTTTCTCGACCTCGCCTTCGAGCAGGTGGAACACCTGGTTGAAACGCTCGTTGGTCGATTGCTGAAACGCCGCCTGACTCAACTCGACGCCGCGCAGCCGCTCAAACAGGGTGGCATTTTCGGCGAGGAGGTGGCGCATGGCGACAAACGCCCTCATGATACTGATACTGGTCTGCACCGCCACTTCGCTGCGTAGCACGCCGGACAGCATGGCTATGCCCTGCTCGGTATAGGCATAGGGGAGGTAACGTCGCCCGCCGCGGCCCTCCATGGTCTTTGAGGTTCCAATTTGGCACCTCAAAGACTCGTCCTCCTCCTTGGTCAGTTGAAAACGGAAGTCCTCGGGGAATCTGTCGGCGTTGCGTGCGGCGGCGCGGTTGAGATTCTTTGTCTCTACCTCGTATAACCGAGCGAGATCGGTGTCGAGCATGATTTGCTGCCCACGGACGGTATGGATTAGGGGCTCTATGTTTGCGGAATCGGTCGGGGCTATCGGCGCGCTCGTTTCGACCGATTCGTCCTCGGCATCAAAATCGCTCATGGTTCCTCGATTCAAAGATGGGGACGCTCCTGCGTCGAAAGCATTTTATCATCCTGGGCTTTATCGCCTGCCGGTCCAGCGGCGATGACCCCTGACGTTAGGGAGGGAGTGTGCTTCGTCGTGGCGACGTCTGCCCTAAGCCTCCTTCGCCATGACGGTGATCCGGCTCCCGTCGATGGTGATGGGCGCGCCCGCCTCGCGCTGGATCTCCAGAAGATCGGCGGCTTCGCGGTCGTTCCCTCCCATCATGTGCGCGTACACGTCCATCGTCATGCTCGACACCTCGTGGCCGGGCCTTCCCTGCACGCTCTTCGGGTCGATGCCGTTGCCGATCAGGAAGGTGGCCTGCGTGTGTCTCAGCTCGTGGAAGTCGTAGCCGACGTAGAGCCTCCGCTTGCGGCCGCCCTCCTCGGCCTCCTCCATCCTGCCGAGACCGTGCTCGATGAAGTGGCCCTTCTGCCACGTCGAGAAGTTGTCGGGGTCGTGGAAACCGAAGTCGCTGTCCGAGCACACCGGGGTGTCCGGGGTCTGGGAGAGGCCCTGAACCTGCATCCGCCTCGCCTTCGAGCGGGCGGAATATCCGGTCGAAGCGCTCGTCGGTCGAATAGAGTGGTCGCTCTATGTCGCACCTCTGTCGCAGTAATGTCGCACCTTGGCCGCGGTGGCATCGATGACCCAAGGGGTTACCCCTTTGTCGCTCCCCATGGCTAACTAATGCCGGCGTGCACCGGCGCGGCGTGAATTAGGGAACTCTGCTGTGGGGTTGGGAACCTTTACTGGGGGCTGCCGTTGGCCAAATCCCATCCCGGACATGACGGTCCCGTTTCCGGACATTCGCGGACAATGTCCGGAAACGGGCTAAAAATGTCCGGAAAAGGGATGAAATGTCCGGAATTGCGGGGTTGGCCCACGCCCGGGCTGCCGTGGCGCGGTCCTCGGTATGACGGCGGGGCGATGCCGTCGGCCTGTCCGCTTTTCCACTCGGGCTTCTGGTCTCTAGCCTCTCAAACAAAATCTCGATCTGTAACAGGTAGGCCCGATTTGGGCGGCTAGATGTTACAGATCGAGACAAACCAGCAGCCGGCCTCCGTTTGTCTAAATCTGTAACACAAGGGACGGTTTTTGCCGAGTAACTGTTACAGATTTAGATGTTCTGGCAGACCGGGTTGGTTTGTCTTGATCTGTAACAGGTAGAGGTCAAAAGTGGGTCTAACTGTTACAGATTTAGATTGTTGAGGATGGGCCGAGGGGAATGTCTTGATCTGTAACACGAGGAACGGTATTTGCCGAGTAACTGTTACAGATCGAGACAAACCCCCAACCCAACCCTGCCCCATCCACCAGCCCTCACCCGCTATCCGCCGATTTCCGTTGCGTCGCCGTGCTCCCATGCCATATCCTCTAGACAACTACGCGGCATCATCGCCGCCGCGCCTACAAGAGAGGAATATCCATGACCGCACTTGCATCCAAGCTGCTCCAGCCCATTACGGTTGGCCCCCTTGAGCTCAAGAACCGCATTATGTTCCCGCCGCTGACCACCGGCTACGAGGAGCGCGACGGTTCCATCGGCGAGCGCAGCCTGGCTTTTTACGAGCGTCTGGCCCGTGGCGGCGTGAGCTACATCGTCATCGGCGACGTCGCTCCCGTCATGACCGCGAGCCCCACGCCCAAGCTGGCGACCGACGCCCAGATCCCCACGTTTAAGGCACTGGCCGACGCCGTCCACAAGCACGGCGCCAAGGTCGCGCTGCAGCTGTTCCACCCCGAGTACGACGTGCCCGGTGTCGGCCGCATGGTCATGGGCTCCATGGCTGCCGCCAAGGCCGCGCAGGAGGCCAAGGCCGCCGGCGACGAGGAGACCTTCGCCGCCAAGATGGCCGAGTCCAACGAGATCCGCAAGCAGGCCTACGCCAAACTGCACCACGACATGCAGCACTTTGTGAACGAGGCCACCGTGGAGCAACTCACCCAGATCAAGGAGGCCATCGCCGCCTCGGCCGCCCGCGCGCAGCAGGCTGGCATCGACGCCATCGAGGTCCACGGCGACCGTCTGGTGGGTTCGCTGTGCTCCGCCATCCTCAACAAGCGCACGGACGAGTATGGCGGCTCGTTCGAGAACCGCGTCCGTTATGCGCTGGAGGTCGTCGCCGCCATTAAGGAAGCCGCGCCGGAGCTGATGGTGGAGTACAAGCTCCCCGTGATCATGGAGAACCCCGACGGCACGCCGCGCGGCAAGGGCGGCCTGCTGCCCGACGAGGCCTGCGAGTTTGCCAAGCTGCTCGAGGGCGCGGGCATCGATATGATCCAGGTCGCACAGGCCAACCACACCGGCAACATGGGCGACACCATTCCGCCCATGGGCGCCATGCCCTACAACTGGACGCTGCCCGTGGCCGAGCGCGTCAAGGCCCTGGTCTCCGTGCCGGTGGCAACCGTCGGCCGCGTTGTCTCGGTCGAGGCCGGCGAGAAGATCCTGGAAGACGGATCGGCCGACATCATCGCTTACGGCCGTTCGCTCATGTGCGACCCCGACATTGCGCTCAAGGCCGCCACGGGCGAGCCCATTCGCGAGTGCCTCAACTGCAACAAGGGCTGCGTCGATGCGATCCAAAACCGCAAGTACATTTCGTGCGTGCTCAATGCCGAGAACGGAGACGAGGCGACCATCGCCATTAAGCCGGGCGAGGGCGACAAGAAGATTGCCGTGGTGGGCGGCGGTATTGCCGGCCTGGAGGCCGCGCGCGTGGCGGCCAAGCGCGGCTACGACGTGACCGTCTACGAGGCGAGCGATCATCTGGGCGGCCAGATTGTGCTGGCAGCCGCGCCTCCGCGCAAGGACGAGATCATGCGCTCGGTCGAGTATTACGAGAAGATTCTGCCCGGCCTGGGCGTGAAGGTTGAGCTCAACCATACCGCTAGCCCCGCGGACCTCAACGCTGCCGACGCCGCGATTGTGGCTGTGGGCGCGCACGACGTGGTCATCCCCGTTCCGGGTGCCGATTCGGAGAAGGTCGTCTCGAGCTGGGACGTGCTGGCCGGCAAGGTGGAGCTTACGGGCCGCGTCGCCGTTATCGGCGGTGGCCTGGTGGGCACCGAGACTGCCGAGTACCTGCTGCAGCACGGCTGCGAGGTGGCGATCGTGGAGATGCTCGACAAGATTGCCGCGGGCGAGTCCGAGACCATCCTGCCGCTGATTATGAGCGACTTTGCCGAGCATGGCGTTGAGCAGCACGTGAAGACCCGCCTGACCGCCATTACCGACGAGGGCGTGGAGGCCGTTCGCACCACCGAGGACGGCGTCGAGGAGCCGGTGAAGATCGCCTGCGATTACGTGGTGATGGCCGTGGGCTCCAAGGCCAACGCGTTTGACCTGGAGGGCGTGACAGTGCCCGTGACCTGCGTGGGCGACTGCTCGGGCGAGCGCACCGCCGACATCGCGAGCGCCATTCGCACGGCGTATCACGCGGCCAACGAGCTCTAAGCAAGAAAGCCATCGCGTATTGAGTGGGCGGGGAGTGCCGTATCGGTGCTCCCCGCCTTTTTGCCAATAAGAGCGCCCGCTGACCAGCTGGTTCAGAAAATCCGAATCTTGAGTACCAGAAAATCCGAATACTTAGAACACGAAAATCCGAATTATATGAACACGAAAATCCGAATCGCAACCACCCGAAAATCCGAATTTGCTACAGTGGAATAGAGGAATCAGAAAGCAGGACCTGGAAATCTGCGGGGGTGGCTCATGGCAGGTGAGAGGCTACATCGGGACGGATACATCCCACGTATCGTGGATGCGCAAATCGAACGCTACCTTCGCGTCTTTGGCGCGGTCGAGATTGCAGGCACCAAGTGGTGTGGCAAGACGTGGGCCGCGCTTGAGCACGGGGCGTCCGTCTCGTATGTCGACGAGAATCTCGACCTCGCGCGTGCCGACCCGGCGATGATGTTGCTGGGAGACCGTCCGCATATTATCGATGAGTGGCAGCGCGTTCCCCAGATTTGGGACTACGTTAGACACGAGGTTGACCGCACCCGGGGCACGCGCGGCGCCTATATCCTCACGGGTTCCGCCACGCCTGCGTTTGGCTCAAAGGCGGAGGCGCCCGCGCATAGTGGAGCCGGACGCATCGGCCGCGTCCGCATGCACCCCATGACGCTTGCCGAGACAGGTGAGTCCAACGGCAAGGTGAGCCTGGCGGGCTTGTTTGAGCATCGTTTTGAGCCCTGTCGGTGCAATGGCGATACACCGGGGCTTGTCGAAGCCGCCTGCCGCGGCGGCTGGCCCGAGGCGATCGATATGGTTTCGGCTGACGCTCAGCTCATCGCCCGCGAATATCTCAACACCACGTTTTCGAGCAGCTTCCCGGCGGTCGGTCTCGACCCCGATATTGCTCGTCGAGTCTCCGCATCGATCGCGCGCAATCTGGGACAGGCAGCCACGTATAAAACGATTCTTATGGATATGTTCGGTGCCGAGGAGGAACCCGCAGCGTTTGCCGATGAGACCAAGGTGCGCAGGTACCTGGATGCCCTCAAAGGCATGTTCATTCTCGAGGAGGTCCCCGGTTGGGTTCCCGCCGCGCGCGACAAACGACGCTTTACCGTCAAGCCCAAGCGCTATCTGGCAGATCCGAGCCTTGCCTGCGCCTTGCTAGGTATGTCCTTGCAGGCGCTGCTTGCCGACTGGCAGACATTTGGTCTGGTGTTTGAGAATTTGGTCATACGCGACCTTTCGGTCTACGCACGTTCGCTCGACCTGCTGGATAGCACGCCCGTGCGCTATTATCGCGACGATTCGGGCCTTGAGTGCGATGCTATCGTGCAGCTAGCCGACGGACGGTGGGCCGCCTTTGAGATTAAGGTAAGCGAAGATAAAGCGAGCGCCGGCGTTGAGAGCCTCAAGCGCGTTCGCAAGAAGGTCTGTGGAAATCCTCGTTCACGCACACGCGAACCGGAGTTTATGGCCGTGATTGTGGGGGTGGGCGAGTACGCCCGCGAGGTCGAGGACGGTATCTACGTGATACCCGTGCGCGCGCTGGGGCGTTAAGGGACGGCACGCCGTGTGTTCTCCGCCCGGCGCTACGGATTGGTGCAAGGGGGTCAGGTTTGTTTGCACCAAGGGTTTGACATATGGGGGGGGGGAGGCCGCTGGCGCTAACGAGGGCGTGTTAAGGGTGCTCGACTGGCTTAAACGCACCCTTAACCTCATCTTCACCTCAAATGAGGCTAAGATGAGGTTAAGATGAGGCAAGCAAACAACTGGGCAAATGCTGAAAATAGGGTGCTGTTAACCTCAAAATGAGGTTAAGGTGAGGCAAAGCTTGGGTGGGCGTGCGAACTGTTGCGCGAGCTATGTGCGATGGACGGGTTGACGTTCAATCTCAACGCACCAGGTTGGTGCAAGGGGGACAGGCTGCTGCTTGTAATCTTTAAGACATCATTAAGGCTTGCGCTGTGGAGCAAACCGCAGGTCAATGCTATTCTTTTACCTTATCGTATGGTGTTGTATTCTGCCTGAATTCTATGCCTACGAGCAATGGATTGAGCACACCCAAGCGGAAAGGATGGCACGCCCGCTAGCAGGGCAAACGTAAACGATGAGTGGCATGGACCGACATAGCGAGCTCCAGCAGCACAAGACGGCGGCCGAGTACCGCCAAGCTGCCGACGAGCACGTGCGGACCCTCAAGGATTTCTGGAAAGATTTCCTGGTGAGCGGTCTGTTTGTGCTGGCCGCCATCGTTGCCATCTTTGCATGCCTGGCCTGGTTTGCCGCGAATAACCGAGTGAGTGCCACGGGGAGTACGATCGGGGCGAAGGGCCCACGGTTTGTGCTTTCGGGAACGCAGGGCGGCACGGCAGGTAAGTACGACGCCCAGGACAACTACGCGTCGGACAGTACAAGCCTTGCCGTGAACAATCTTTTCAACCTCAATAACATGAGTGCCGATGGCAGTCTCTCTCCGGGATCGGCGGGCCAGCTTCAGCTCAACGTCAAGCCGCTCTGTAATGACCTGCGTGATATCACGGTGGAAATGACCTGGGAAATCTCTGTCCAGACGAGCGCTGCGGGCACGGGCGGCACCGCTGCGGATGCATCGAAAAACGAAGAGATCATCAACTCGCTTAAAGATTTGGTGCGCGGTCATATCCTGGTTTTTCAGGGCAAAGACACCTCTGGCTTTTACTCCAATCCGCTGGTCCCCACGACAACCACGGTGACCCAGGACGGAGCCAGCGTTACCGTCATCACGCAGAGCTTTACCATTCCGGCGTCGGACTTTTGCCCTGCGGACTCAAATAGCACGACCAAAACCGTACCCAAAACCCTCTACTGGATTTGGCCGGAGCAGTTTAAGAGCTACGTTCGCACGGGCAACGCCGGCTACGGTGGCAACCTTTTTGCGAGCACGGACCCCGCCGCGGGATACGCAGCCCTCGTCGGCGACATCAACAATAACCACGCGCGCTATTTCCGCGCCGATAGCACGAGCGTGCCAGGTCAGGCGCCTAGCGCGGTTCCGCCTGTCGGAGCCGGCATGTCCTCTGCGGATGTGGAAACCTGCGCCGGCTACTACAACAACGCCGACGAGATTATCGGCAAGAACGTCAAGTACATTCGCGTGCGCTTCACCGCCAAGGAGGCGGATAAATAAATGGACGAGCAGCTTAATGCCCGCGAGCAGGGCGATATCAAGCACAACGAAGGAGCGGCAAACCCCGGCGGCAACGGGTTCGGCTCGCACGGCGAAGCGCGTCCGGCTGGCCGCATCGAGCGCATCAAGGCTTGGGTGAGCGACCACCGTCGCGAATCCCTGGCCATCGTGGGTCTGGTGGCCGTGCTTCTCGCGTTGCTGGGATTGACGCTCGGATGGTTTGTCGATGCCAATCACGGCTCCACCGTCGGCAAGATCAAGGAGCCGGCAGAGCTCAAGGTGCTGGGCCCCAACGCTACGGCAGCCGAGCAGATCGACCTGAGCTACAACCCCGAATACGGCGATACCAAGACTGGCAACACGGTGACGCTCAAGCGCCCGTTTTGCGTGCAGACGGGCGGCGACGGGTTTGAGCTGCAGCTTGCGAATACGACCAACATTAAAGGTCTCACTATCGAGCTGTATAAAGCCGAGAACACGTCTGCGCTCCAGACGCCCGACGTGAGCGGTACCGCAGGCGGCAAATCTTATAGCTGGAAAGCAACCGGAGAGAACCTGCTGACGAGCTTCGAATATATCAACAAGGAGAACGACGGTCTGGCAGCCGTGCCGGGCGAGGGCGCAAGCGATCCTACATTCAAGGACTATCAAAACGTCCAGCGCAACGCGCGCCCGCTCTACCGATACAAGAAATTCGGCAAAAGCGAACTCAACGCCAAGACGCTCGACGGCTCGACTGGCAATGACACACTCAACTTTATCATCAAGCTTTCGTGGGACGAGAGCACCAAAGAGACCGACGTGATCTACCTGATAGCGCGCAACACGAGCGGTAAGTAGGAGAGGGGGCGCACATGGAGAAGCGAGAGAAGCAGCAGGATGCCGAGCGCGAGCAGCTGGCGAAAGCCAAAAGCCTAGTCAAGAATAAGCTGGTTGTGGCGGCAATCGCACTTGTTTGCACCGTGGCGCTCGTGATGGGTGGTTACTTTACCTATTCCGCCTACACCGCCAACGGATTTCTAAAGTCCGTCGCCGCAACGGGCACCGCGCAGAGCCTGTTTGCGAGCGATTTGCTCACGGGCTATATGAGTGCGCCTAGCAACGACGAACTCGCCCATGCCCAGCGCTCCGTTACGGTGTATCCCAGCAACGGGCAATGCAACTTTACCTTTAGCATCTACAACTACTTGCTGGGCAACAGCAACTTCTGCAACGACAAAAATGTGACATACACCTTGACGGTCGAGGGGCACGGGCTTGATGGCGCCACGTGGAGCTATGCGCCCCAGCCCGGTAGCAGCGTCACGCTTCCGGAGAATCAACCTACCAAGAACGACTACACCGTGACCTTCCCCGAGGCTAAGTTGGGACAAGCATACTTTGTGATTAAGGCCACGGTCGTATCGGAGAAGAGCCCCGGCACCGAGCTAGCCTGTCTGGCGGCGAAAGTCGTGCCGTCAAAGAGGGCCGAGGTCAAGACCGCTGCGGTTGAGGGCGCGCTGGTCGATGAGGCTGGCAAGTTTGCTGATTACGCTGCGTACAACTACCGCGTGACGGTTACGGGCGCACCGGCAAACGTCACGCTCGCGTGGGGGGAGAACGTGGAGATCGACCCGTTCTTTGAGATCAACCATGGCGCGACGGTGGATGCTGCAGCTCGCAAGGCTACGTTCACCATGGAGCCGGGTTCGATGGTCGTCAACTTTTACCGAGCGGACGGCAAAACGCCCGGTGGCTGGGGCGACCTGGACATTAGCGTGAACGGAACTACTCTGACGGGCACAACGGAGACTCGATAACTCTGGAAGCGGAGTTTTAGGATAAGAGGTACGGAATCGATGAGAACGGCAAAGCGCATATTCGCAGAGTTCATGACGGTGGTCATGGTGCTCCAAGCATGCTCGCCCACGGTGGCTGCTGTGGCGGCAGGCTGGCAGAACATCTCGAACGAGATTGCTGCCGCATCTGCGAAGGCGTTGGATACTGCCGAGAATGACGAGACCAAGAACGACACCGCGAATGGGTCTGGGGCGAGTGATGCTGGTGCCGCGGGTGACAGTGCCCAGGATGGCGCTGCGAAAGACGATGCCGCAACGGGCGATACCGTCGATAGCGCCGCGGGTTCCGATTCCACGGGCGACCAGACGGAGGGCGACGATGCGGCAGGGGATGCTGCCGCTGATGATGTCGAGCAAGATGCCGATGCCGCGGTTTCGGAAGACGCTGAGGCCCAGGCCGATGCGTCGATTACAAATCTCGATGAGCTTGCCGAGCTGCTCGAGGCGAACGGTGCGGAAAACATCGTACGCAAAGACGACAGGAGTGGAATCCGAAGCCTTGATGTCAAGTCGTCGGAGGCGTTCGCCGTCCTGTCTAACGCCGACGCCTCGCTTTACTATGATGCGCAGATCAAGGTTATCATCACAGGCGATGCGAAGCTCACCGAGTCGGCTAATAACGGCATGTCTTTTCAGGGTCTTGGCAGTGATGAGCGTCCGTTTGAAGGCAGGATCTATAGGTCGCTGAATGGCGTTGATAGTCCCGTCGAGCTTACGGCTGATCGGACGGTTTTTAATAGCCTCAAGCTGACTGACCAAAACAATATGGTCAAGATGAAGTGGGTGGGCGCGACTAGCTATAGCGCGCCGATGGTCGCTTCGAAGGTCAGCGGTGGGGGCAAGACGCTCAACGCTGTGGTCAACATCGCGAATCCCGTAGGCACCGACGGGACGGATACGACTTCCGCTCTGACGGCGCCCCTTTTGGGTGAGGCGATGGGTGACCTTACTACAGAGGTCACCTATGGCCCTGCCGGTTCTCTCGAGAAGCTCAACGTAAATGCAGCGGGAAACATCGGTCTTTTAGCGAATACAGTCAAGAGCGGAACCTTTACGGTGGGGTCTGTTAAGTTTCCCGATAGCCTTGCCGCGGGCGGTGTCGTCAAGACGAGCTCCGGTAATGCCGGTCTGCTCGTAGGCACGGTCGAGGATGGCGCGACTCTGAACGTCGGCACCCTTAATGTTCCCGCTACTACCGTTCAGTCTGCAAGCGGTTCCGCCGGTGGTGTCGTAGGTCTCGTCGGTTCGAACACGGGCGCCACAGTCAACGTCACGGAGGCTCTCGACCTGCACATGCTCACCGTCAAGGGCACCACCGCCAGTGGCGGCTTCATCGGTAAGGCGACCAAGCTCGCGCTGGGCGCGAACAACAAGAAGTTCACCTGTCCCGCCAACGTCGGCGATAAGAACAGCAAAAGTTCCGGCGGCTTCATCGGCGACGTTAGTTTTGCCGGCCCGGTCGAGTTTGCCGACAACGACCAAATCGATACGGGCGAGGGCGTGAATCTTGGCCAAAGTGGGGACACGGGCGCGGGCGGCGTGTTCGGTCTCCTGGACACAACGAACGGCGATGTCGCAATATCAGGTGGCTCGTATACTAGCAAACTGGTGACGGGCTCCAGCTCCATCTATGGCGGTCTGGTCGGTAGAGTTCAGGATGTGACCAACACAGAGAAGTCGAACAACACCCTTCATATAAAGACGGATGCCACGGGCAACCGCTGTTCGGTTGATACTACATGCAGCGCCGCGCCGCGACTGGCAGGAGGCCTGGTCGGCTGGGTGGCAAAGAGCAACAATACTGGAGGCGTTGTAATCGTTGACGGCGCGGATGTCACGTGCCATTCT
Organism: Collinsella sp. TF11-5AC; assembly: GCF_003436775.1. Lineage (NCBI taxonomy): Bacteria > Bacillati > Actinomycetota > Coriobacteriia > Coriobacteriales > Coriobacteriaceae > Collinsella > Collinsella sp. TF11-5AC. Next base: position 9,139 of record NZ_QSQO01000018.1, on the reverse strand, counting down.
CCAAAAGCCAATGGAAAGAACTGCGGGTTTGGCGGTGTTGTTGGCGCCTTGGATAGCGGCTATAGCGTGGGCGGGCGTTCGCGTTTTGGAATTCTGGACTGTGGGGACGTTCGCGTTAAAACTGATAAAAATGAATCAATCGCATGCGGTGCCGGAATTGTGGGTTCGGCATGGAACGGCGTCTTGCGCTTGCGTGGGACTACCGATTTATCCGATTGCAAGCTCGAGGCCAACGGTAATACCAGCCAAATTCTTAGATCCTTGGATGGATGCGCCCCATTGGTGTTTGCTCTAGGTTCAGGCTCGGATGCTGAGGCAACGAACGATAATTATTGGCTTTACAAACGTCCTGCTGCGGCGAGGATCGATGACCTGACCTATAACCAGGTTATCCGCCTGACCGGAGAGGAGGGCAAGCTCAGCAAGGATCTTATTAAACTTGATGAAAGCACCTTTTATCAGCCGTTGTGCAATCTGAGTGGTGCTCCAGATGCTGGCAACAGTGCTGGCTACTCTTGGGGTAATCAGCTACGGTCCCAAGATGGCGACGGGAGGTCGGGTAGATACCTCATTAATGATGCGGATACATTCGCATGCATTGCCATGACGGTTCAAACGAACGGTTACTTTGGCGGCGTCTTCGGCGTCAGCGCAAATAAAATTACAAGCTGGTATGGTAATAGCGGGAATACTTTTTCAATTACTTCCAACATTGACCTGCGAGGCACAGGCCTTGAAGGTCTTGCATGTGATGGGTCCGGGCAAGTTAACGCTTTCGTAGGGGCTGTCGAGGGAGACCATCATACCGTTACCTTGGCGATTGGCGAACCTTACGGTACGCGCAACGGCAATGCGCTTGGCGCAAACGATTCGACTGAAGGCAACGGCAAGATTTACCGTCACAGCCGTCTGGGCCTCTTTGCCGCTATCGGCGGTGGCGCGACGGTGAATAACCTTACCGTCGATGGCGTTATGAAGTTCGATAACGGCTTAGGCGTCGACGCTGGCTCGCTTGCGGCAACTATCACTGGCGAGGCAACACTCAACGGCGTTACGTGCAAGCCGAAAATCACCTGCGATGATACGTTCGGCAACGATGTCAACATTGGCGGCATTGCTGGTAGCGTGAGGGGTGGTGGAACCGTTACTTTCGGCAGCAGCAACATAAGTGGCAGCACGAAGGCGCAAGCGACCGTCAAAACGGGCGCTACCCTCAACGGCAACACGCGCATTGGCGGCGCTATCGGTTATGTGGCGGACGTTGTCGCTATCGTCAACGTGACGAGTCTCGAGGTCGGTGACGCGACGACGAGCGAAAATGCGATTACCGCGGGCGACAGCGCGAGCAATAAGAAATCCCAGGTCGGCGGCTTCATCGGCTGCATCGCTCAAGGAACGCAAGAGAAACACGTCAACATCACGGGCCTTTCGTTCGACTCGTTCAGCATGACCGTTGGCAAGAACGGTGACGCGAAGAACGGCGCCGGTGGTCTTCTGGGCTATAGCTGGGGCAATGCTGTTGTCACCATCGGGGATAGCAGCAAAAACACCAGCGACAGTACGTATGCTCTCAAGACGAACAGCGCTTCCATAACCGCAAACAGCTCAAGCGAACTCGGCGGCCTCGTATACGCAGCCAGTGGCCAATGGATCATCAACGACTATGCGATCGATCTTTCGAACGCAACCATTAATGCCGATAAGGTAACGGTACTTGGTCTGATCATCGGTCGAGGCGGTAGGACGGAGAATTCCACAACATATGGAGTGGAAACTTATAGCGGCTTGTATCTGGAGAACAAGGCGGGTTGGGACACTGCATATAAGGTCAATGGTGTTGCTGCGGGCAATGGCGTGAAAATCAACAACACGGCAATCAAAAGCAACGACAATGCTACTTCGTTTGATGAATGGGTCGGCAACAGCACGAGGCCTGCCTATGGAAATAAAGACGCCAGCAAACTCATGGACGGCGAATGGAATGTCGTCGTTTCGCTTCATACCAAAGACGGCGTTAATGACGGCAAGCTCGACATGAGCGGAGAGCCGGGAAACGACAACAGCTATCGCAACCGTTCCGATTTCGGCAAGAACCACAACACGAATGCCTGGACGAGGTATTACTACAACCTCGACAAAGCCTATGCGGCACTTGGGCAAGGCAGCTCCAAAATTAGCAAAATCGATACGGCGGAAAAGCTGCTCTTATGGTCCGCTTACCGCTATGCTCCAGCCGCAATTCGCTCGATGATTGTGCCGCAAGCGTTCAACGACGCCGTGGCCATCGGCGGCGAAAGCGGCAGAAGCGTCGAAATTGATTTGACGGGCTATAGTTACTATCCCACCCAGCCGAACGGAAAGGTGACGGTTAGTAATGCGACCATCACCTTCCATTACTCCGACATCAAGGCCGAGCAGAAAAGCAACAAGCTGAACTCTGCTGCTACCCAGCACGAGAACATGCACTGCGGTCTTTTCCGAACGGTGGCAAATGGCGATCTTACGGTGAATGCCGTCACTTTGGGTGGCACTGTTGGGCCCGTTGTCAATGACGGGAGAAGCAAGAATGATATTGCCGCCGCGGGTGGAAGCTCTTCGGGCGCGCTGGTGTGTCGCTACGTGTATGGGTCTAACAATGGCACGACCACCACTATTAGAAAAATCTCGATTGATGGCCTTACGCTCAACAATTTGACCGTCGATGGCGCTAGTGAGGCCACGGGCGCTGATGCTTATATGCCTCTGCTTATAAACGAGATGCAGACGTACGTGAACCTGAGCGCGAAGAACATCACGGCTACGGGATACGGCCGCAACACCAAGGTAGCAACCTCACTTTTTGGAAGACTGGGCGTGGGTTCGAGTGCCGACCAGGTTACGGCGACGTTTGGTACCATCAACGTGCCGAGTGCTACGAACAACGCCATCTTTACCCGTGCAAGCTTGCTTGAGAGCTTTGGCTACGGCGAGGGCAAGACTGGCTCTGCGGTGTATACCTTTATGAAGGATGACCAGACAAACGATAAGGTCACATTCGGTAGCGAGATCGACTCGAAGGGCGAATACTCCGGTAAGCAACTCTGGTACTACGACGAGAGCACCTATGGGACCCCCGCTGGCCTCGTCACCGTTGACAACAAAGAGGCAAATGCGGATACTCCGCAATTCGGTGGTTATCTCCCGTATGTGAAAAAGGGCAATGTCAACGAAAACAAAGTCCAATACCACGAAATCAAAGTTAACCAGCGTGTGCCCAAGCTTACGACGGGCTGCGGTACCTATGGCGATCCCTATGCCATAACTAAAGCATCAGAGCTCAACACGGTTGCTGAGTATATCAACACGCAAAATGCAATCGACGGTTGGGAAGTAACGATTGCCGCCAATCAGGAAGAGCTATGTCAGCGTCGTTCGTCCAGTGAGAAGCCTGAAAACGAAGTGACGTACATCTACAAACAGGCGAACAAAACATGGGAGAGGAAGACGGAGGATAACACCACCGACTCTGGGGATTCGCTTGACGATGCGACGATGCACCGCTATCTCCAAAGCGCCTACTACAGTATCGAGCCGGTTGATAGCGAGGGAAAAGGTAGCGATACACTTGTGCTCGATACCACCGCTTTCCAGGGTTTGGGCAATCAGAGCAACCCGTTCAGGGGGGTTGTTGTTGGCAATCTGAGAGACGGCGGTTTAGCGACCATCAAGATTAACAAGCCCGAAGGCGCAAGCGCGCTTTCCGGATTGATCCCGTATAGCTACGGCAGCGTTGTGAGCAACCTGAATATTGAATACTCGGGCACGCCGGTCTCAATTGCATATAAGAGTAAAGATACATCTGGTGTGCCGGGCGCGTTCTTTGGCGGCGTGATCGGTTGCATCATGGGCGGTGACAATATCATCGATGACGTGTCGGTGAATGCGGATGCCGGCTTTAGCGTTGCTGGGGCGGCAGGCGATAATGGCGGCGGCGCGCACCTTGTGCCCGTTGGCGGCTACGTTGGTGCTGTTGCGGGTGGCGGCGTCATCTTCCGCAACTCTTCGCGCGGCGACGGTGCCCTTAACCCCTGGCATAGCGCCGGTACTTCTCTCTATGACAACCCGTATGTTGGCCGCGTAATCGACGGCTATGCGTTCAGCGAGCTTGCCGATGGTAAGAGTCTCGACAACACTGATCGTAACTACAAGGTGAACAATCTTGATACTTCGAAAACGAACTGCATCGAGACGGGTGCAACACAGGGCCGCTATAGGGGAGATGGCACCAATAATAACCTCGCCATAACCACAACCGTCAATGACTCGCAGGGACTGCTCGTACTTTCGGCCATTATCAGCAGCGGCGCGGCCGGTGGTTCGGCGAATACGAATACCACGAACGATGCGTATGGAACGTATGCGGGCTCGCGTGCCTACATGGGTGGCGGCAACGCAACGGGAATGTACAAATTCGGCAACCAACAATACGGCAAAGTTCGCAACGCGAGCTATACACATGTTGGAAGGCCGGCGAGTGCCGCTGACGACTTTGCTAATGCGAAAAACGATGACATGAAAAGCCCCGGTATCCAGGAGGGTAACGCTCTCGACTATGCAGGCGATGGCTTGGATGTTAACTCTCCCTACCTGGTATCGAAGTATGCCACGTGGCAGACGGGCAACATCTGTGCCGCGCAGGTCTCGGGAATGGATTTGCGGTTCGTGAACACGGACAAGGACATTGATTATGACATGACGCCTTACGGTACGGGTTACACGGGCCTTTCGGGTCGCTACTACTCAAACGCATGCGCATCCGGTAAGGGCGCCGACCGCGATCGAATCGTGCCGCTTGTTGCGTGCATCAACGGCAACGGTGCAAAAATAAAGGTCGGTAGCAAGAAGGCCAACAAGGTATATGGGGTCACGGAGTACGCCGACGATAATTACAAACTCACCGGATTGGGCGCTCTCTTTGGCACCGTAACGTACACCTCGACCAACGTATCGGGGAGTATCGGCACTCCAGCAACGGACGATGCTGCCGCTACGGGCAACGGCGGCTATACCGTCCAGAACTTACAGTTCTACGACTGCAATGTTTCTCTTACGTATACCAATGCAGCCGGCGCCCCCAGTGGTGCGGGTAATGAGCAGGTTGGCGTCGGTCTGCTTGCGGGTACTACGGCGAACGCGAGCTCGCTGGCAGATTACGGCAAATATGCAGGAATTACCATGGATAACTGCAGGGTGAATGGCCCCAATAACGTTGGCGGATTGCTTGGCGCATCCGGCTATGGTAGCCGCAGGACTGACAAAGATGCAACTTTGCTGGTGAATCGTAACGACACTTCAAATTCGAACGCGCGCTATTCTCCGGTCAAGCTTTACGATTGTGCTTATAGCAACATGGACATTTCTGGCGTGCAAAACGTCGGTGGCTTCGTCGGCAAACTGAACCAAAATTCCGCGGGTGGCGTTTGGACAACGGCGAGCATGTCTATTGCCGAGAATTCCACAATTATGTCAACTGTTTCCAACGCAAGGACTGGCGGTATCGCGGGCCTTGCTGGAGGTGGTTTCCTGGTGAACACCGATGATGCTGGAACGCCTTCGCAGGGTGCCGGAAAGGCGGAGATCAGCAATGTCACGCTTCAGCCGGCAGCATCGAGCGCGACCGAGGGGACCGGCGGCCTTATCGGAAGGTCCGAAAATGGAATCGTGTCTGTCTACAATCTGTGCATCCAAGGCGACGTGCAGAGTAAAACGGTATTTGGTGTTAGAGGATCGAATAATCTTAAGTATGTTGCTGGCGCAGTCGGTCAGGCGGCTTCGGGCAGCACGTTTAAGTTCGATAGCTGTGAAATAAAAGATATCTATCTTGGTGCGCGCGAATGCTCTGCCGGTTTAATCGGTAATCTGAGCGGCGGGCTCGCCCTCGAGGTCAAGAATTCAACTATTACCGGACTCGTCATTGATGGCTCATATTCTGGTGGCGTTGTAGGTTCGATCGGTAACACGGCGAACTCTATTACGCTGCTGAATTCAACCATTGGTGAGAACAACTTTACCGGTAGCAAGAGTGCAATATGGAGGCCATCACTGGGAAGTTGTTCTGGTGGCGTGTCTGGCGATGGCCGTGGCTCATTTAGGCTCGTAAACGTGCTCATGGATCGCAATATCTTTGGGGCGCAAACTAGCCAGGGATATTTGTTCGGAAATAGTTCATCCGCTGATCTCGTCAACGTTTTTGTCGCAGGAATTGCCATTAGACCAAACAGCGCGAGTGAATCGCTCAAGCTGATGCGCAATTCTTCCGGCACCGACGACCTTAAAAAAGTGAACAAAAAGTCATACATCGCATTTGCTGCCTATGAAGACAAGCTTTCCGATGCCAATGGCGCGACACTGTATGGCAACGATGCTGCGAACGGCAATGTGACGGTGGCCGTTTCGCCCTACGTCACGACGAGTCCGACGAGTGACCTTGCTGTGCGCGCCTCCGATGCTGACACGGCCGGCCGTTATCTGTTCGGCGACGGCATGAACGTTGGCCTTGCCACGGCCATCCAGAATCCGTCGAGCCCCGGCGTTGCCAACCGTTACACCTACACCAACATCGGCGGCATCAATGACGATGGCGCATATCAAAATACGTCGAGCTATAACGCCAAATCCGTGGCGAGCATGTTCAATGCGAATAACGATGCAAGCGACAGCAAGGTTGCAACGGATTTTCCCGTTTTGGTGATCTCGGGTACCGATAATACGTCGGTCAAGAGCTATCTAAACATCGTCACGAACGGCGGCTTCTCCGACGCTTGCAGATTGAATAACGAGAATGGCACCAATCCGCACGTGACGGCCAAAGCAGAGGTGTTCCAACTCAAGGATGGTGTGTTCGTTAAGGACGATGACGCGTCGAACAATCCCACACTTCGTGTGGTGAACAACGGTAAAAAGAACATGTCGTTTAGCCCAAGCTCCGATTGGGACAATGGCAAAGGTCGCTTTACGCTCCTGACCGTTACCTTTACCGAGGCGGGTCAGAGCTACAACGTTCAGGTGCCGATCATCGTTAAGCGCAAGCTCGAGATCGATTTCACTGCAACGTATGATTACGGCACTCAATTTAAAGAAAAAGACTACGCTAACCTTGGAAAAGATGCACACGTGCTTACGAGCTTTGGCGAGCCGATGACGGGTCTGCTTACCTGGACATACAATTCTGCTAATGGGAAGGAAGTCGACTTTGGCTGGGACAGCTATATGGCTGCCGGCGGCTCGATGAAGGGGCTCGGCAAGAGCATCCTCTTCAATGGTGCCGACGGAAGGTTGCCCCAGGGCACCCAGCTTACGCTCATCGATGCGAACGTTGATGGCAAGGCCGGTGGCAGAGAGTACCACTATACGGTGGGCGAAGGCGGAGCAACGAGCGTTTCCCTGAGCGGAAATGCGGGCTTTGAGGATTCTGCGGGCAATCCATATCAGGAGCGATGGCTGAGCGAGATTTTGGATGTGTACGCCGAAAAGGATGGCGCCGGCACATGGGCCGAGTGTAATAACGAGGCAGAGGCGACCGCTAAGGCGAAGATCGGAGACAAGTGGACGCTGTTTAAGGTTGCGGGCGCTAACGTTCCCAGCAACAAGCGCTATACGCTAAAGGTACCTAAAGAGAAGGATACCGGCAGAGAGAAGCGTGCATCGGAGAGCGTCTACCTAGTTGTCAACGTGCCTAAGTCGGGCGACGGCGGGACGCAAGCTAGTATCAACGGTTTTACGGCTTCGTCTATTGACTCGAATTCTTCGGGTGCCCGCATATCTTGGAATTTGCATCACGTCTTGCGCACCGGTGGCGAAGATAATCAAAACAGTACGGCATCGACATACAGTATCTTGTCCAATTATGAGCAGAGTGTAGTCGACAATAAAAATGCGGCGCGCATTCCGGTTTCGAAGTCGGAGGACGGTGCCGCCTACGTGCTTTCTCTTGACGTCAAAGATAGGGTTACGTTTAGCCCGAGCCAATACTATACAGAGAGTGACCATCTGTTCTATCAGCTCGATACATCGCTGTGTCGCTATGGCGCCAACAACAACCTAATGGGAGTAAGTAGTTTCCCGAGCGGAACCTCGGCAATTGCGAAGTTTTATGTTGCCATCGGCGGTCAGAACTACAGGTGGAATGGCGGCGATTGGGAGCCGTGTGACGCTTCGATGCCTGCGTTCACGCAGACCGTGACGGATACAGGCGATGATTCGCTGAAGCTCACGCTCGACCATGACCTCGCCGGAATCCGCAAGATCGCAACGGACGGATCCTTTACCGTGCATACGGTGGTGGAAGAGATTCGCCTTACGCCGGACGGCTGCAACAAGGTTATCTCCCTGTCCAAGCAGTCTGGCGAGGACGCCTGTACCAAGATGTCCTATACTGCCAAGCTTTCGACGCGTAAGGAAGGCCTTAATACCTCGAGCCTGACGCAGACGAAGCCCGGTAACGTCGGGTACTATCGCATGGACACGGGTGATACGACCATTACGCTTTCTGCGCCAGATAAGTCGCAGCTTGGTATTAACGTGGACGACCTACGTCCGATCGCGAATGGCACGATTGGTCTGGGTGCCACGTATGAACTGGGTGGACTTAGCAACGCCGCCGAGGCAATTGCAAATGCCGACTCTGTTGTGTACACGCTCGAGCTGCAGCGCCGCGGAACCGACGGCACGTATGAGAGTGTAACGGATGATATCTCCAACTACGTAACAGTGACGGAGAGTAAGCTTGCCGCGGTCGCTCCCTCCGGTAGCACGATCACCTTCACTGACTCGAAGGAGAATGGCAAGTTCAAAACGCAGAACGGTGACACTACGTTTAGCCTGCCCTTTACCGTTAAGGTCAACACGCAGGTTGAACAGCGTGAGCAGTTCTACGCGAACTATCGATTGGTAATGAGAGCGAGCCTGGTTAAGGGTGACGTGGCGAGCGCAAAGCCTCAATCGCCCGACTATGTGACCTATACGCTCACGAGGGTGAACCTCAACGGCATCGACCACTAGTTCCGAAGCCAACTAGCTTCGCAAAGGGGGCGGCAACCACCCGGTTGCCGCCCCCTTTCTTGTTACAGGCTTTAGCCTGTGCGGGGCGCGCAGCGCGCCG
>NZ_QSQO01000017.1:43257-45549 GCF_003436775.1 Collinsella sp. TF11-5AC | reverse complement strand
CTGTTAGCGTCAATATATTTTTCACCATTTTCACCAACGTATTTTCGCCAATCGCGCCAACGCGGATGCGCCGGATTCGCCAACGCGGATGCGCCGCTTTCGGCGTCTAGGCTCCCTCCTCCTTCCCGTCCTCGCCGCCGATGGATACGTCCTTCAGGCGGTACGACCGTCCCGTTATCTTGATCATCGCGCAATGGTGGCAAAGCCTGTCGGCCACCGCCGAGGCCGTGACGTTGCTGCCGAACACGTCGCCCCACCTGCCCACCGGCACGTTGGTCGTGACGATGGTCGACCGCTTTAGCGCGTAGCGCCTGTTGACCAGCTGGAACAGCAGGTCGGCGCCCTCCTTGCCGATATCGAGGTAGCCGAGCTCGTCTATTATCAGCAGGCTGCAGTGCTCGTAGAACCGTATCCTGCGCGCCAGCGCCTCCTTCGCCGAGGCGTGCTTGAGGTCCTCGACCAGCCTCGAGCAGTCGGCGAAGTACACCTGCTTGCGGGCCATCACCGCCTCGTGGCCTATGGCTATCGACAGGTGGGTCTTGCCGACGCCCGGGCTGCCGACGAGCACGACGTTGTCGCCGCGGTCGATGAACTCGAGCGTGGCCAGCTGCTCGACCAGCCCGCGCGGCACGCTCGGCTGGAAGCCCCAGTCGAAGTCGGCCAGCGTCTTTATGTAGGGGAAGTTGGCCATCCTCGTGCGGCGCTCGTCGTCGGCGCGCCGCTTGAGGGCTATCTGGGCGTCGGTGAGCTCGAGCATGGCGTCGACCAGGCCCTTCCTCCCGTCGGCGACGAGCCTGACGTACTCGGGCACCGACGACGCCATGCCCTCGAGCCCCAGCTCCTCGAGGTTGGCCGCCAGGCGGTTGAGGGGGCTGGCCTGCACGGCGGTGCTCACAGCGAGCCCCCTATCGAGTCGAGCAGGCCGAGGTTGGCCGCGGCGGCCGCCTCGATGTCGCCGGCGGCGTCGCCGAACCACCGCTTGCCGGCCATGGCCTCGGCGTAGTGCGCCGGGTCGTAGGCCGGCCCGCCCGCCACGTGCGTGGCCACCAGCTCGCCGCCGACGTAGCAGTCCATCGCGCCGCCGGGCATGCAGACGATGCGGGCGGGCCTGCCGATGCAGCGCCTGGGCACCGACATGGGCTCGCCGTGCGCGCTCACCAGCATCGTGGCCGGCACCCTGGCCACGCGCACCACGTCGCCCATCGCCTCCTCGAGGGCGCGCAGGTTGCCGACGGGCAGCAGCGCGTCCTTCTCCTCCATGAACAGCGCGGAGGGAGGCAGCCCCGTGGTCTCGTTGGGCTCGGAGTTGCTGGCGTCCTCGATCCGCGCGACGATCTCGTCGATGTCGTCCCAGCCGTCGAAGTCGCCCTGGTAGGCCATGAGCCGCGACAGGAAGCGGTTCGACGACTCGACCTTGCCCTTCGTCTGGGGGCTGCGCGGGCGGCACAGCTTCAGCTCGAAGCCGGCGGCCTTGGCGAACTCGTACGCGCGCTGGACCTTGAGGCGCCGGCCGCCCTTGACCGTCACCAGGGCGGACATGTTGTCCGTGACCCACTCGCGCGGCACGCCGCCGAGCCTCGCGATCGTGGCGTACATGCACCTGACCAGGTCGTCGGTCGTCCTGGTCCTCGACCGGATGAATATGTGCCTGCGGGAATGGCCCAGCGTCGCCGCGAACACGTTGAACTCGAACAGCTCGCCGTCGCGGTTCGCCATCTTGACGGACTCCTTCCAGTCGAACTGCAGCTGCAGTCCGGGCGGCGTCTCGAAGCGCGGGTGCGGCTCCGGGCCGCCGGAGGCCCCGACGGCGATGCCGTTCTTGCGCATGAACTGGGTGAAGGCGTTGTAGCCGGCCAGGTCCTCGCCGGGATACCTGTGCAGCAGCCACTCGTGGATGCCCTTCTTGGTGACTCCCGGCAGCTGCGCCTTGGCGGCCACCTCCTCGATGTGCGCGTCGAACGAGCCCGCCCTGTCGCCGCGCCCGTCGTGGGGCCGCCCGCCCTCGGCCCTCCAGTACGACGCCACGGTGTGCCTGTCCTTGCCGTAGCGCTTCGCTATGTCGCTGAAGTTGGGCTTTATGCCCGCTTCCCTGTACATGTCCAACTCTCCGATCAGGTTCTTCTCCGCCACGGCCCGCTCCTCCCGAAAGCATCGTTCGCTCGTCGATCGAAGCGTAAGCCCCGGCGTTGGTGGAAATGGTGAAAATGCGTTGGCGCAAATGGCGGGACTGCGTTGGCATGATTGGTTGTTGAGCGTTGGTCAAAATGGTTGTTTTTACAGTAGCGCTAACAC